>JAYTMI010000612.1:0-11513 GCA_043728625.1 Saprospiraceae bacterium
TGACTGAAGCGACCTTTGACCGCTCAAAAAAATGGGGAGAAGAAGTGGCTCGTATCGTCTTTGAGTGGTCAAAAACAGATGGTGGTCACCAAGGCTATATTAAAAATTTCCCAACAACATATTATCAACCTACGGGCAAAGGCTTGTGGGTACCCACTTACCCTAAGTACCAGTCTGCTTTGCAGCCTTTTTGGGGTTATAATCGCTCTTTTATCACTAAAAGTGCAGAAATGTCGCAGCCGACTGCGCCCATTTCTTATTCCGAAGATACGGCTTCACTTTTCTATAAAGAGGCTTATTTGGTGTATAGCACCGTTAAAAATATTAAGCCAGAAGAAAAAGTTATTGCTCAATTTTGGAGCGATGACCCAGGTCAACCAGGAACGCCTCCGGGTCATTCCATATCTATTGCCACTCAAGTGTTGAAAAAAGAAGGATATAACCTCGCAAAATCAGCCGAAGTATATGCTAAAGTAGGTATTTGTGTATCAGACGCATTCATCTCTTGTTGGCGGTGGAAATACGTTTACAACTATATTCGTCCGATATCTTTCATTCGCTCAAAAATTGACTCGACGTTTGTACCAATACTTGAAACGCCGCCGTTTCCAGAATATACCTCGGGTCACTCGGTGCAGAGTGGCGCTACGGCTAAGGTTTTGACCGATATTTTTGGCAACAACTATACATTTTCAGATGCGACTCATGCCAACCGTACCGATATTAATGGCGCACCACGCACGTTCAAATCCTTCTTCGACTTTGCTGCTGAAGCTGCTATATCTCGGCTTTATGGTGGCATTCATTATCGAGAAGCTATTGAAAAAGGTGTGGCACAAGGTGTCAAAATTGGCGGCGAAATAAGTAAACTGAACTTTAGAAAATCTTAATAAAGTCATTTCGTCCTTTAGCTAATACTAAAAAAAATGAGTGCGGGTTATGTTGTCAAAACATAATCCGCATTTTTGTTTCTATATTTTTCTAAAAATCCATTTGATACCCCTCAGTAATTTTGCTTATTTTTGCAAAATAATGTGCCAAAACGCTTATTATTCCTATATTTCACTGAACAACACACACATATATACTGATGCAACAAACTATTCTTACCATTTTTTTATGCTCCTTCTGTCTTCAATTGTCCGCACAAAGCACTTTTGAATTATCAAAATTTCCTAAAAACAATCAACTCATTCCGCGAGACCCGACGAATAATATTGGCATTTACTCCGTAGAAGGCACCGTCTTGCGTACCGCCAACTTTTCGCTTTTGCAAGCTAAAGTCTGGCGAGACACTGTGTTAGAAAGGAGCTATAAGCTCACCGTACCGACCAATGTTGATAAATTTTCTTTTAAAATCCCAGTTGCCATCAAAGCAGAGTTAAAAAATTATAAAATCGAGTTAACCGCTTTAAAAAACGACGAAGAGATTACCCTTGCCAAAGCTGAAAACGTCGTGTCTGGCGACGTATTTATCGTCAATGGTCAATCGAATTGCATCGGACGTACCGAGCCAATTGACTATGATAAATTCATGCGTTCCTACACCGACCAATTTGGTTGGAACGACATTAATTACACTTCGCCGAGCAAATGGGGACCGCGAATAGCTAAGAAAATCATTGAAAATGAACATATCCCTGTTGCCATTTTTTGTGAAGCCTTCGGTGGCGTTACCCAAACATGGTTTATGCGACAATCTATAAATCCTTATACAGAAGGCAATTATGGCATTTTATACACCCGTTTGAAGAATGCTGAGGTGGAAAAAAACGTCCGCGCCCTACTTTGGTGGCAAGGCGAATCTGACGGTTGGGAAACGCCTGTGGATTCTTTTAAAAATCAATTTAAAAGATTGCACAGCCAATGGAAAGAGGATTACAATATGCCCATTTTCTATTTTCAAATACGTTTTCGAGCCTGTACGCACATCCAACCCGGTATCTTTGAAGCACAAAGGCAGTTAGCAAGCGAAATTCCCAATATTGAAATTCTGAGCAATAACCCCGCTTTGAGCCACGATGGTTGCCATTTTCTCTATAACAACGGCTATGATTTAATAGGAGAACAGGCGTATAACCTCGTGGCAGCTAAACTCTACAATCGGTCGTCAATCAACACTCGTCCGCCAAATATTAAGGAGGCTTTTTTCTCTGCACCCAATGAAATTACCTTGAAAATGACCAATATTGTAGGAAATTTACGTGTTATTGGCAACCCATGGGCTGATTTTAAGTTGGAAGGTTGCAAAGCACAAATCATTTGGGGGTCAGCTACGAACTATCGCATTAAGTTGACAATTGTGGGCGATACGACGGGGCTGACAGGCATCAGTTACCTAAGTCATATTGATTCATTTTCCCAAAATTGGATTGTCAATCCCTTGAATATTGGTATTTTATTGTTTTACAATATCCCTGTTCATAAACAACAATTAACAGAAGTGGCTGCTACACCCGTTTATACTGAGGGGGGGCTTTTTGAGGTTTTTCCAAACCCTGTGTCCAATATTCTGCACATTCGTTTTTTATCAAAAGAAATCTCAAAAAAGCAAGTAGAAATAATCAACATAAATGGTCAAATCGTTCTAACAAAAGGCATAGAAAAGGATGTTGACAATGCTGAAATAGATGTAAAGGACTTGCCAAAAGGTATTTATTTCATTCGTTTAAATATTGATAATCAAGGTCTTAGGCAATATTCAAGCAATCAAAAATTCATACGTTTATAAGGTATATAATGACGGGGTGACTCGAAGTCACCCCGTCATTGTCAATAAGAATCAAAACGCCTCCCCAATAGTCAAATAAAACCCACTTGATTTATAGCCTATACCATAATCTGCTCGGATATTAATGTGTTGTGCCTTGTCAATCGTAAAACGCAGACCACCACCAAAATTGTAGCGTACATTCACCCAAGACCAGCCCGAAAGTTTATCCGTCACCTCGCCCAAGCCACCAAAAACAACGCCGCCAAACCGCTTGTATAAAGGAAAACGCCACTCGCTTTGTAGCAACAACAAATTGTTATCACGATATTTACCTTCATAATAACCCCTCAGTCGTTTCGTTCCGCCAATCACAGGCATTTGGTGAAAAGGAACATCCCCAAACGACAAAACAGTAGCCGCATTAACAGCTAAAACGCTGTTTTTTCCTATTGAAAAATACCTTGACACATCAACGGACAACCTTTGGTATGTAAAATCACTGCCCGTCAGTTGCCCTTCGCCATATAAATATGCCTCTGCAACGTAGCCATTTCGAGGAAAAAACAGTGCATCGCGTGTATCATAATTGAGTTGTGTGCCAATACCTGAAACCCGTCCGCCTGTAGCACCTGTCACTTGACGTTTATCTAAAATGCCGCCTGAATCCACGCGTGTAAATGTGAAATCATCGAAAGCATAGCGAAAACCGACAAATAAATTCGGCTTTATTTTTTTGACAGCATTAAGCCTAATACGTGGGAAAAGCGCATTGTATTTTTCGATGTAATCAGGCGAAATATTGTTACCAGTCCCAAAAAAATTGAAAACATAGCGATAATAACCCACTTCGCCACTTATCCAATAGGCTTGATTTTTCGGAAAAAGTTGAAAAGGAAAGTACAACAGCAGTTGATTCAGTTGTGTATAAACCGCACCGACCGTTACACTGCTGCGTCTTGCACCGATGGAATCTTTTTTGAAATTGAACGTCAACAGGCCACCTACACCACCGCCAAATTTTGTATCGGGCGAAAAGAAAACGACTGGTAACCCAATGACTTTCAACCGATTAGGACTTTTAGGCATTGTATCTTTTTGTGCTTTTATCGTTCCTAAGGTGCAGACACACAATAAAATAAGATTAATTTTTTTCAAATTCATTTTATGTTGGCTTTTAGATTTCAGTTATAATTTCTTAGCAAGGAACAAAGATTAGACGTATTTTCTCACAAAAATAAAAAAGAGTTCTCACAGAAATCTCACGAATAAAACAATAGCCTCGCATCTTCCGAAACGAGGCTATTGGGTATTCTAAAATCTTTTGTCTTTATACTTAAATACTAATATGGCAATCCCAAAAGGAAGCCAATCGTAAAGTTGGCATCCCAATCGAAGACAAACTGTTGTGTATTTGTACCGTCCGCAATCGCTTTGTAAATGTTCAAACCCGCCTTCACTTTGGCATCTTTTGTTTGGTATTGGTCCGGCGCGTTGAGCACTGTAAAACGTTCTTTGCCGTTCCGAACTTGTTTTGCTAACTCAAAAGGCACGCCGCCGATGATGAAACACACCTTACGTTTTGGAAACGGCACTTTTTCCGCTTTGGCTTTCATTTCGTTGTAAACAGACGCATCGGACATGTTATTTTGGAAATATTTTGCGCCAGAACCTTCAATAGCTGTCAGTTTACCGTCATCTGACCAAGCCATTTTTGTATTACCCGAACCAATATCTACAACAAAGGCATCGTCCTCATAATCCTTCGGCATTACAGATTTGTAACCCAATTTGCCTTCTTGCTCTGCCGTTACGAGATTGACAAAATAGCCCATTGTTTTCAGATAATCTGTTATTTTCTTAGTAATTTCCACCTTTTGCGCCCCTGAACTGATGACAAAGTGAATATCACGTGGGCTAACACCAAAGCTCAACATGCCTGAAATATAGTTTTTCAAACCATTTTTCACGTCTTCGTCGCTTGTCAATTTTTCATAAACGAGACTTGCTCCGAAATCTGCTTTTTCCAATTTCCAGTTTTTCTGAGCATCCGCTCGAATGATAAAAGAATTGAAACCCGAAGCGCCTAATTCAACAACGCCTTTCAATTTACCACCATTCGGAACGGGCGGCGTATAGTCAAAACGTGGGCGATTAGCCGTTGTGGTTGCTGATGAAGAAGGCGATTGCGTTGAAGAGGCAGTGCTGGCTTCATTGCTGGGAGTATTTCCGCTTGTCGAAGTTTCAGTACCCTCTTTTTTACTGAATTTTTCAGTCAACTGCGGTAAAAACTGACGGACAGCAAAAAAGAGACCTCCAACAATCAACAAGGTTATTAAAAAACGTGAAAAAGGTGTCAAACGGCTCATTTTACAAAGGTTTTAGTAAGTCAATAATCATTTTTTCTTCTGTTATTTACAGAAATCACGCAATACTACGTGTTTTGCTTAGAAAATCAAAGAAAACCGACCGACAAAATGACCCCTCAGTATTTCGTCGAAAAAGTATGCCTTTCTCTTTTGTTTTTTAAACAAAATTTTTATTTTTGGAAATTATTTTAAACTTAAAATTTTAAAAATTAAAAACCATTCACAATGAGAAACATCATCACTTGGTTCGAAATTCCATCTACTGACATCGCCAGAGCGAAAGCATTTTATGAAGCACTTTTAGAGACACAAATAGCTGATATTCAAGACTTTGGCGGTTTGAAAATGGCTTTTTTTCAACGACCCGAAAATTCCAGCGCAACAACAGGTGCCATCGTCCAACACACAGAATACACACCCTCTTATCAAGGCTCGCTGCTTTATTTTGATGGTGGCAAAGACCTCGCCCCCATGCTCGCTCGTGTTGAACCCGCAGGCGGAAAGATTTTGCGACCTAAAACCATGATTTCACCTGAAAATGGACACATGGCTTTGTTTGAAGATACCGAAGGCAATCGCATGGCACTTTATTCGGTTGGTTGATTGTGGGGATTGGGGATTGGTTGATTGGTTATTCCTTATACCAATCCCCAATCAACCAAACAAAAGAACCGCACAGTGCAACACTATGCGGCTCTTAACACAAAGAGTATAAAAAATTTTATTGAATCTTCATTCAGGAAAAATCGCTCACTATCTTTTCAACAATATTGTGATGATGCTGCGTGTGATAAGCAGTAAAATGTAAAAATTCACCTACTGTCAACAAACTGATTAAAGGATGTGGAATTTGATAACTGTCTAAATCTGCTTCGCTCATAAGGGCAGCACGCTCCAGTAATTTTGCTGTTACAGACTTATAAACATCGAGCATTTCTATTTTTGACCCCTCAGTATCTAAGTGCCTGTAAACCAGCAGCATGGGTATAGGCGTTTTTAAAGCGTTGGAATACAATTCTTTAACACCCTCATAGCTTTGTGATACGCGATTACTTTTTGCCCATTGATTCATAGATTCAGGATTGCCCAATAAGCTCACCAAAGGTTTTGATGATTTGATTAAGTGCAAAATATTTTGTCCAATAGACCATTTTTCAGGGTTCGGTTGTTGAAAAAAATGTTCTTCCGAAACATTTTCGACGGTCTGAATCAAGGCATCTACTTCATTTTGAAGACGATTTAGCATAGCTTGCTTTTCCATTTTAAATTGATTTTATTTTTATTGAATATTCATTAAATAAAAAAGTAAAAAAAAATTATTGTACGTGCATTTTAGCGCGATTGAATGCTTTGATTGTATAGCTATCGTCCTTGTAAAGTAGAGACAACATGATGCCACCTTGTAAATCCTGAACAACTTGTTCCGCTAAGTTTTGGGCATATTTTTCCGTAAATTTTGCTTGATAAATTTTTGTTAAAGCTTTAATGTATTCTTCAAAAAAATCACGCAACACGTTGACAAATTTAGGTTCCATATAAGCCGTTTCTAAAACTGTATTGCCCATCAAACACCCCCCCTCAGTATAAACAAAGGATTTGCCCATTTTTTTAAGCATTTTATCAAGTTTATCAATAGGTTCAAGGCTATCATCTTCTGCAATGACGCTTATGTTTTGTCGAAACCGTTCGAGAACACCTTCCAAAATAGCGGTCATCAAATCCTCTTTGTCCTTGAAATAATAGTAAAAATGAGAAGGCTGTATGTCGCAAGCCTTTGCCAGGTCTTTCATACTCGTGTAGGCATACCCGCGTTGACGTATCACGTGTGTCGCTTTGAATAGGACTTCTTCTTTCGATGTTTTGACTGTTGGCATAGCTATAAATTTTCGACAAATTTATAGAATGGTTGTTCAATAAAAAAACATTTTTCTTGTTTTTTTGAATGCTTTTAAGTTTTCCAATCATTTCCAATTCCCTTTTCTCAACGCCTCCCAAAAAGATACCCCTCAGTATTTCAATGTTTTTTCTAATGTTTTCTAAAAAATCCGCGTCGAAGTTCTATTTTTGAGCCGAAAAAAAAGTCATCCAAATTAATCATTAATCTATCAACTTATTTCCAATTATGAATTTTCCTTCTGAATTAAAATACACAAAAGAACACGAATGGGTGCGTCTCGAAGGGGATATCGCAACCATCGGTGTCAGCGACCACGCACAAAGCGAATTGGGCGATATCGTCTATGTTGAAGTTGAGACCGTTGGCGAAACGATTGAAGCCGATGAAGTTTTTGGCACTGTCGAAGCCGTCAAAACCACTTCCGAACTCTATATGCCAATCACTGGCGAAGTCTTAGCGTTCAACGATAAACTCTCCGATGAACCTGAACTTGTCAATACCGACCCTTACGGCGATGGTTGGATTGTGAAAGTAAAAGTGGCTAATATCGCTGATGTTGATGCCCTTTTGGACGCAATGGCTTATCAAAATGAGTTACCAGCGCATTAAAACATGAAAAACACAAAAATCCCATACGCCCCCGCACTCGCGTGGGGCATTTTTGTTTTTGTCCTGTCCGTAATACCCGGCAAAGATTTTCCGTCTATTCCGAATTGGGGGAGTTTATTATCGCTCGATAAAATCGTTCACATGATTTTTTACGGCTTACTGACTTTACTGATATTAAGTGGCAAACGAAAAACGACGAATAGAGCAGTTCCCCTACTTTTTGCGGTCGGTACAGCTGTTTTTAGTAGTTCCTATGGTTGGTTTTTGGAATGGTTTCAAGGCGCATATTGTTCTGATAGAATGTCTGATGTCATGGACGGCATCGCCAATACCGTTGGCGCAGTGTTGGGATTGCTGATTTTTCTCTATTTTCAACAAAAAAATAGGTCTTAATAAAAACGCTTAGTTGTATGCTGTTCATCGCAAAGAAGCAACTTTTATTAAAAAAAGGCGTTATTTTTGGGTTAGAAAAGGTGATTGAATGTTCAATCCTTATTCTAAATATCGAAATCAGTAAAATCAAAAATAATCAGTTTCAATAAGTGATAAAATGAAAAAGCTACTCCTTTATTTACTCCTTGTTGCGCCTTTAATCCTGAAAGGGCAACCGAGCCCACAACTGGCAGAGCAGTATTTTCAGAATGGCGAATTAGAAAAAGCGGTCGTTTTGTATGAGAAATTATATGCACAAAACGCGGGGGATTATTACTTCGATAGGTATTTGTCTTGCCTCATGGATTTGAACCGTTTTGATGATGCGGAAAAAATTGTTACGAAGCAAATAAAGAAAGAGCCTTCAAAATCAACGCTTTACGTTCAGTTGGGTAAACTTTATGAACGCCAAAACAAAGACGAAGCAGCCTCTGAGCAGTATAAAAAAGCCATTGATAAGCTCCCGTCTGACCGCTACATGATTGACAATTTGGCAGCGAATTTTAGTTCGATGGCACGTTACGATTTGGCTTTGGCGACCTACGAACAAGGCAGTAAGTTGTTGCGAAATAAAAATATGTTCGCCTACAACCTCGCTGAATTGTACCGCCGAAAAGACGATGTGCCGATGATGATTGAGTCGTACCTCAATGCCATCAAAGAAAATCCTGGATACCTCCCCTCAGTACAATCAATGTTGATGCGCAATGCGACGGGTGCGGACGAGCAAACGGAATTGCAAAGCCAACTGTATGCACGTATTCAAGACGAACCAAAAGTGTTGGCGTATCCAGAATTGTTGTCGTGGGTGTTTTTGCAAAAAAAAGACTATAAAAATGCTTTTCGGCAACTCAAAGCGGTTGACCGTATGAATGGCGAAGACGGTAATCGGGTTTTTGGATTGGCAAGTATCGCTGCCGAAGACCATGATTATGATGCGGCGATTGATGGTTTCACGTATATCGTTACGGATAAAGGCAGGCAATCGCCTTTGTTTATCATTTCAAAACAAAACCTTTTGTCGTGCAAACGCAAAAAGTTGACCGAAGGCTACACGTTTACAAATGCTGAATTAATTGACATCGAAAAAGAATATGAATCTTTTTTAGATGAAGTCAGTCGCAATGCTCGAACAGCGTCTATTATTTCAGAATTGGCTGAATTAGAGGCGTTTTACCTACAAAACTTAGATAAAGCAGTGGCTCTTTTGGAAGAAGTTGTTGATTTCCCGATGGTTGATCGTGAAGTTCAGTCACGAGCAAAATTGAGTCTGGGCGATTTTTACTTGATTCGGGGCGAGCGTTGGGAGGCAACTTTGTTGTATTCGCAGGTGGATAAACTGTATAAAGACGATGTTTTGGGGCATGAAGCGCGGTTCAAAAACGCTAAACTAAGTTACTATTTCGGCGATTTTGATTGGGCAAAAGCGCAATTTGATGTCTTGAAAGCTTCAACATCTAAATTGATTTCAAACGATGCGATTGATATGAGCGTTTTTATCATGGACAACACGGGGCTTGACTCGAATACAACAGCTATGAAAATGTATGCCGAAGCTGAATTATTGGTTTTTCAGAACAAATATAAAGACGCTTTTGAAAAATTGGATTCCATAATAATGCTTTTTCCTGAACACTCGCTTGACGATGATGTACTATATCTGAAAGCACAAGTCTATAAAAAGCAACGGGATTACGTGAAAGCCGTTGTGATGTTTGAAAAGATTTTAGAAAAATACAAGGAAGAAATACGTGCCGACAATGCCCTTTTTGAAATGGCAGATATTTACGAAACACGGTTGAATGATAAGGACAAAGCCAAATTGCTATACGAAAGGCTTTTTACAGAGTTTTCAGACTCCACCTTAGCTGTCGAAGCTCGGAAAAGGTTTAGAATACTGAGGGGGGATAAAGTTGGGAAAGAACAATAAGTAAATGATGAATTATAAATGATGAATGATGATTTTTTTTATGCGTTGATTAACAATGCTTTATAATTCAAAATGGTAGATTTTATTTCATACATTTTACTAAGCAAAGGGCAATAAACAAACATGAATCATCCCGAATTTTGTAACAACGAAATTCGGGATTTTTTTTCCTACTGAATGACAAATCCAAACCTTATAAATCCGTTAGGATTTGCACGTTTGTAGATGCCTGTTATTTATTACCCTGTTTTAACCTAAACTCAAAAACGTCTGGTCTTGAATAGTGACCAACAACATCAAACATGCGTTTGGTTTCTATGATGTCATTCATGTTCAGATCAGCGTACAAAATACCTTCTTGGGCTTCCAAAGGTCCAGCCAATAATTGTCCTTTGGGGCTGATGATACAGCTATTACCTATATTTATCCATTCTCTCCCCTCAGGGTAAAGCTTTTTGAACTCATACTCTTCTGGAATATCGTTTATTTTTAACGCCATGCATGTACTAATTACAAATACACCACCTTCTCTTGCGACATGTTGCATTGTTTGAATCCAGTTTGGACTTTTATCCCAAGTAGGAGAGACCAATATTTGAGTTCCACTTTCGTAAAGAGCATGACGGGCTAAAGGCATAAAGTTTTCCCAGCAAATAAGTCCAGCAATTTTGCCAACAGAAGTATTATAGGAGCGCAAAGTACTTCCATCACCTTGTCCCCATATCAGTCGCTCACCACCTGTTGGCATCAACTTTCGGTGCTTTCCTATTATGACACCTTTGTCGTCAATAAATAAAAGACTGTTGTATAGACTTGTACTGCTCGTTTCAGTATTACGTTCGTGAATACCTATAACGACATTAATGCTTGCAGATTTAGCGGCTTTACATAATTTATCTGTAGATATATCAGGAATTGAAACAGCATTCTCAACAAGCTTCACATAGAGTTCATTTAGAGCAGCGCTCTTATTATTAGGTATGAGCCATACCCAGTCAGGGTAACCAGAAATATATACTTCAGGAAGGACGATTAATTCAGCACCTTTTTTACCTGCCTCCAGAATCGCTGCGCATGCCTTTTCAACTGTCTTTTCTTTATCCAAGAATATGGGTGAAAGCTGTGCAGCCGCTACTTTTACATTGTTATGCATTTGTATTTTTTTTAAAATTATTGACAAAATATTAATGGGCGAGACTTCAATTTATATTTTCGCTTATATCTCTGCTATGCACAAAAATATATCTTTTGAACCGGTATAACAAATTTGTTGTAATAAAGGCAGTTTCTACAAATATTAAGGTGCGCTGCACCCATGCCTAACATCAGTTACTAACTAGTTCTACTTTGGCACTTTAGCAAAGGTTATGGAGCTACGCTCCGATAAGTATCGTTCTTTAGATTTGAGCTACCAACGTTAACCTCCCAACGGAGCTTTTAAACGTGTTTATATGTAAAAAAAAGCTCCGTATTAATTTCTTTCAACTATCTGATAGTCAATACCTTGCGTCATTCATCGTTCATCATTACTTACAAGCACCGTTGTGAGCTAAATAGTGGATAATG
>JAYTMI010000613.1:0-1827 GCA_043728625.1 Saprospiraceae bacterium
GTTTGTATCGCTCTCGTTTTTCCCTTTTTCTATGACCGCCCAAACTATAAAAGGTTTTGGCGCACCTAAAAATACGGTTATTGCCATCGAAACCAAGGACAATGCCCTTGTTTTGCAGACCGACAAGACCAATCGTTTATTTATCAATCATTTTGGGAAACGTTTGTCGCAAACGGGTGAATATGCCACCATCGAAACGCAGTACCGATTTACGGACGACAATGCGGGTATTTACAACCATGCTTACACGCCAAGCGGTTCTTGGAGTTTGGTCGAACCTGCTTTGCGCATCACTCATGCGGACGGTAATACATCGTCTGAATTGTTGTACGACAGTCATAAAGTTCAAAAGATTGATGACAATGTCAGTCTGACAAGCGTTGTTTTGAAAGACCCCGCCTACCCTATTGAAGTGACGTTGTTCTATAAAACGTATGCCAAAGAAAATACCATTGAGCAATGGTCAGTCATCAAAAACAACGAAAAAGGTACAGCCGTTTTAGAGAAATATGCTTCTGCCAACCTTTATTTTAATGGCGATAAGTTCTATCTCAATCATTATCACGGCGTTTGGGGACGTGAAATGAAGCCCGAAGAAGAGCTTTTGACGCATGGCATCAAGGTGTTGGATTCAAAACTCGGAGCGCGCGCCAACCTTTTTCAACCACCTACTTTTATGTTGTCTTTTGACAAACCCGCAACGGAAGATGAGGGCAAAGTGTTGCTCGGTACTTTGGCTTGGTCTGGCAATTTCCAGATGGATTTTGAAGTGGACTCTTATGACAATTTGCGGTTGATTGCGGGCATCAGTCCTCATGCGTCTGAATATCCTTTGACGGCGGGTCAGTCATTCACAACGCCTTCGTTTATTTACACATATTCCGATAAAGGCAAGGGAGAAGCAAGCCGCAACATGCACCGTTGGGCAAGAAAATACCGTTTGTTAGACGGCGAAGGGTCTCGTTTGACGCTGTTAAACAATTGGGAAGCCACTTATTTTGATTTTGATGAACCCAAATTGGTCGGTTTGTTTAAAGATGCTAAGAAGTTAGGCGTTGATATGTTTTTGTTAGACGATGGTTGGTTTGCCAACAAATATCCCCGCAATGACGATAAAGCAGGGTTGGGTGATTGGCAAGAGAATCGAAAAAAATTGCCAACCGGCATCGGCTATTTAGTGAAAGAAGCGACCAATGCAGGTGTAAAATTCGGCATTTGGGTCGAACCTGAAATGGTGAATCCAAAGAGTGAACTCTATGAAAAACATCCCGATTGGGTCATCAAACAACCTGAAAGACCAGAACATTACTTCCGCAATCAGTTGGTTTTGGATTTGTCGAACCCCTCAGTACAAGACCATGTTTTTGGCGTTTTGGATACGCTTTTTACAAAAAACCCTACTTTAGCTTTCATCAAATGGGATTGTAATGCGGTGATTTACAACGCCAATTCTGAATATTTGAAAAAAACGGGGCAGGCACAATCAAAACTTTATGTAGATTATGTCAAGGGCTTGTACAAGGTTTTGGAACGCATCCGTGCCAAATATCCAAAAGTGCCTATGATGTTGTGTTCAGGTGGTGGCGGACGTGTGGACTATGAAGCCTTAAAATATTTTACGGAGTATTGGTTGAGCGACAACACGCATCCGTTGGAAAGGGTCTTTATTCAGTGGGAATCGTCTTATTTTTTTCCATTGATAGCACATTGCAACCACATTACGGATTGGGCAAAGTTGCCGATTAAGTTCCGCACAGATGTGGCGATGATGGGCAAAATGGGTTACGATATTGTGGTGAGTCATTTAAGTCCAGATGATTTGGCGTT
>JAYTMI010000614.1:0-3988 GCA_043728625.1 Saprospiraceae bacterium
CTTTTCAGCCGCCCAATGTTGTTTATAAAACGCCTTATGGGAATAATCCCAAAGCAGGGCATTATGTACAAGCCAAAGATGCCAAATTGTATTACGAGGTCTATGGTAAAGGGCATCCTATTGTATTGTTACACGGTGGATTATTTGGTTCTACCGTCGAAATGACCGATTTTATTGAAAAATTAAAGAAAAATTATCAAGTTATAGCCATTTCTACGCGTGGTCATGGTAAATCAGAAATCGGTACAGAACCACTTACTCTTGAGCAGCGTGCCAACGATGCTATGGCGGTTATCAATGCCGTTACAAGAGACAGTGTTATTGTATTGGGCTTTAGCGATGGGGGGTATTCGGCTTATAAATTAGGCGCTATGTATCCAGATAGGGTAAAAAAAATGATTGTAATCGGTGCCGGGGAAGTACGTCCAGGGTTAAGAGAATTCAAATTTACTGCGAAGCAAGCTATGGAAATGGACAAAGTTTTTTGGAATCAGCAATTAAAATTGATGCCCGAACCCAATAGATTGGAAGATGTATTTACCCAAGTGGCAAATTGCTACAATAATGTTACTGTTAGCCAAGATTTACTGAGTGCCATAAAATGTCCTGTTTTGGTCATGGCTGGTGACCGTGACGGAGGTAATCCAGTTGAACGTGTCGTAAGTGCTGCTCGATTTATTCCGAAACATCAAATCTCAATCATACCGAATACGGGACATGGCTGTTTTTTAGAGAATTTTGAAGCAGTTTGGGCAAGTATTGTTCCTTTTTTAAAGAATTAACAGCCAACAGAGACCCCCTCAGTATCAACTGCTTTTCGGGACGATACCTAAATTTGAAACTGAATAATTGAGAGCCTATTCTGAAACCCTAATTATTTAAAGCGTGTATTTTTTTTTAATTTGAATTATTCCTACATTTATGAGTTGCTTATGAAAGATTAGTTCCCACTAAAAGGAATACTTCTCAGTCATGCTTTCAGTGAGCGAATTTTGCGCCATCACGCTTTGCGAAACTTGATGGAGCGTTCGCACCATATTTTGACAGTTTTTTAATGATTTATTTCAATAACAGTATTTATTCACTTATAAAATGCTTACAATGAAAACTACGCTTATGAAAAAACCATTGGCTTATTACTTAATTTTGTTCGTTGCTTTTGGCTCTGCCACAGCACAAAACAATCCCCCTGCCAGCCCGCCTACAACAGCTACCAGTAAAATAGGGGCTGCTACTATCACGATTAATTACAACAGTCCCTCTGTGAAAGGTCGCCCAATTTGGGGTGCTTTAGTGCCTTATGATAAGGTGTGGCGAGCAGGAGCCAACAAAGTCACAACTTTTGAAACAGATAAAGATTTGACCATTGAAGGAAAGCCCTTGATATCCGGTAAGTATTCGATTTTTGCTATACCCAATGAAAAAGAATGGAAGGTTATTTTTAATGCTGAAACGGGTCAATGGGGTATAAAACGCAGTGGTGACTCCAATAGAGACCCAGCAAAAGATATTTTAACCGTGACCGTAAAGCCCTTAAAATCCGCTACAATGAATGAAAAACTGTTGTATGAAATAACGGATAAGGGTTTCGTTTTAAAATGGGAAAATATTGAAGTTCCCATTGGTATTGTTGCCAGCACAACGAGTAGTGGCATTAATAAACCGACAGAAGCCGAAATGATGGTGAAAGAATGGGAACGGGCTAAAGCTTATACAAAAGAATATCTTGATGCTATGCCTGAATCGGGTTATGCCTTGAAACCGACACCCGAAATGCGCTCATTTGCGGAGCAAATGCTGCATTTGACAGATGCCCATTATGGGTTTGGTTCGGCTGCCTTTGGCTCTAAACCACCCGCTGGCGCAGGTGAAGCCGAAAAAGGGGCAGATAAATCTAAAGCAAATGTAACAAAATTGGTCTTGGCAAGCTACGACTATATTATTGCGGGCATTGGTAGAATGAGCTCTATTCAATTCAATGAAAATGTACAAGTTTTCGGTAAATTTGATATGACAAGAGCCGCTGCCTTAAATAAAGCTTTTGAACATCAAACACACCACAGAGGGCAAACAACGGTCTATATTCGTTTGGCAGGGGCAAAGCCACCACAAGAGAAATTGTTTTAAAATTTTAATAAAAACGAGAAAATACTGAGGGGGGCTCGTGAAAGCGTTTAATTTTCAAGGCTTTTGTGGGATTTAGGAGAATATTATAAATAAGCATGTAAAAAATGACTGTGTGACGAGTAAATAATAAAGTGGTCAAATTATTTTGTTTATTTTTGTTTTTAAAAATGCCCATTATTCGGTTTCATCATTTTTTGAAATATAAAAATTCAGACGTATGACACTTGTAGCAGAAAAGAAAATAACCGTTGCAGAATATTGGATTGTGGATTATCAAAAGAAAACGGTTGAGGTGTATGTCTTGATAAATGGGGATTACGATATGGTTTCCTTTGCAGATGAAACGGGAGAAATCGAGTCTGTTTTGCTTCAAGGTTTGAAAATCAGAGTAACAACTCTATTCGATTAAGTTTTTTATAACTTTTTTATACAAAAAGTGTTTAGAACCAAGTGTCTAAACACTTTTTTTTTCTTCAATACTGAGGGGGTGCTTACCTTTGCAAAAAATAAAAAAAATATGAGCCAGACTCAACCAAAAAAGAAATTCAACTTTCCGCTTTTTCGCCGCATTATGACTTTGGCAAATCCCTATCGGTTAATCTTTGCATCAGCTGCGTTTTTAGCTATTGTCCTTGCACCGCTTTCGAGTGCACGTCCTTATTTGATACAACAAATGGTGGATGAGCATATCTTTAAATTTGATGTGCCGGGCATGACGCGTATGGTCATCATCCTTATTGGCTTGTTGATTTTAGAAGTCATTTTGCAATATATCTTTAATTATATCACTTCTTGGCTTGGTCAATCGGTCATAAGGGATTTACGCGTTAAAGTCTTTCGCCAAGTGACAAGTCTTAATCTCTCTTATTTTGATAAAACACCAATTGGGCAATCCACAACGCGGACGATTAGCGATATTGAAACCATCAATGCGGTGTTTTCAGAAGGTATCATTACGATTATTGCCGATTTATTGACTTTAATTGTCGTATTAGGCATTATGTTTTGGACAAGTTGGAAATTGACTTTGGTGTGTATGACTGTTTTGCCGATACTTATTTTAGGTGCCCGTTGGTTCAAAAACGAAGTAGCCCGTTGGTTTCAAACGGTTAGGAACAGTATTTCTACCATGAATTCCTTTTTACAGGAGCATATCAGCGGCATGAAGGTCGTCCAAATTTTCAATGCAGAGGCACAGGAACGGGAGAAATTCAAGGAAATAAACCATGCTTATACGGGTGCAAACCTTAAAGCCATATTTGCTTATGCGGTGTTTTTTCCTTTTGTAGAAATCATTTCGGCGGCGGCTTTGGGTCTTATGGTGTGGTATGGTTCACGTGGCGTTATTGAAAACCATATTACCTTAGGTGTTTTAGTCGTTTTTCCTGTTTATTTGAATATGTTGTTTCGTCCTGTTCGGATGTTAGCGGATAAATTCAATACGCTACAAATGGGTATGGTTGCAGCTGAAAGGGTTTTTGCTTTGCTTGATGAGGTGGAATTTACAGAGAAAAATGGTACAAAAAAGGCAGATATACTGAGGGGGGATGTGGCGTTCAAAAATGTTGATTTTAGTTATGATGACACCAATTATGTCTTAAAAAATGTCAATTTTGAATTAAAAAGAGGACAAACATTAGCCATCGTCGGGTCAACAGGTTCTGGAAAAACGACGATTACCAGCGTTTTAACCCGTTTTTATGAAATTCAAAAAGGTTCGATTACAATTGACGGCGTGGACATTCGGGAGTACGATTTGAATAGTTTACGCAGTAAAGTGGCTGTTGTTTTGCAAGATGTCTTTCTATTCAGTGGTTCAGTTTTTGAAAACATCACTTTGAGAGACCCCTCAGTATCTTTG
>JAYTMI010000615.1:0-8140 GCA_043728625.1 Saprospiraceae bacterium
GACTTTGAACATATCATTCCAAAATGAACCATTCTCATCAATCGAATAAGTCGCTGTTTGTTTATTCACAAATGTCCAAAGCCTTTGTTCAACAAGCGAGTCATTTGGAGAAATATCTGCTTTGAAAATGCTCAAAAAATCGTCCAGATCTTTTGCCGTAAAAGTCATATCTAAAAAAAGTGTTAAGTCATGACTTATTGTTAAATACTCTTTTAGTTTAAATCGTCGCAGGCTAGTAAGGGGGGCTATTTTTTTCAAAAATCCAATTAATTGAGGCTTATATTGGTCTGAATAGGTAGAATCTAAAACAAAATTGTTTATTTCATCAATTGTGATTTCAGAAGCTGCTTCCAATTTTTCTATTTTTTCGGCAATAGACGGTTGTATTTTTTCTGGAGATTTGGCTTCATTGTCATCTTCCCTCATCAATGTCTCTAGGGGGGTGAGTTCTGACAAAATATAATTTCGTATATCCGAGTCTCCTTCCATTCGGGCGATTTTTTCTAGACGAGCACGTAATATTTCATCTTTAATATCCAATTTGCGGTCATATAAACCACACGTTCCACCAGTCCCAATACGCTTAAATAAGACAGATTTTTTGATATAGTTACCCAATGCCGCATTATCAGAAATCACACTCGCCCAATGTTTTGAATAAAAAATATCAAGGATACGACTAACCGAAAAATTCTTCGCTAAATCGCTTGAATAGAGTAATCCATAATATTCAAGGGCAGACACATCTTTGAGTGTGAGCGCATCAATACATTGATTTTCAATGCTATACCGCCTTGAAGGTGAATCGGTTGCCGACAACAATAACAACAAGGAATCTAAGCTATTTGGCAAGGTAAGACTTATCTTTCTTACTAGACAATAGGCTGTGAACTGGGTCATATACTCTAAAAAAGGATAATTTATTTCAGGTAAATGCGTATTATAGGAGCGTAAAAGAGGGCGAAATTTTTCCATTATTTGAGTGACAACAGTAGGATCATTTTCGGTCAACTGTGTAAATGCTGCGATTGCAACCGAGTCATTCGTTGAACCCAACCTGCGGACGAGGCGCTCTATTTCCTCCGTTCGCTCCACCATTTCTGAATGGCTAATGAATCGCTCTGTCGTTTTATCCCATTCAAATTCCTCATGATGAATCGCCCACCAATGGACATAGTTTTTTCTATTTTCTATTTCCTCTTCTTCGGGGTCATTCTCTTTTGGCGTTTTATTTTTTAAAACCAAAAAATTATTGGTTAGTTTTTGCAACAAATTGATGTATTCGTCTTTCTCATTCAGTTTTAAACGCACCTGTGCTGCCAAAAAAAACAATAAACGCGGGTGATGCGTCAATAAAAGATCATGTCGTGCATTGCGTTGAATCCAATGCGGAATATTCGGATTACTCAATATTTTGCCATAATAATCCACTTTTTCATAAAAAAACGACTCTTTAAAGGTCAAACTGCGGTCATATCCGTAGGCACGAACAGCTTCTAAAGTACTCAAAGAGTCGAGTAATTGGCGCGCTTGAGTCGTTGAAACCCCGATATTAGTTACGTCGAGAATAACCGCCGACAGAAGCTCTGGGCGGACTAACGCCCGATCAACCGCCTGCAAAATGGCTTCAAGACTTTCTATGGTCGGGTCATTTTTCAAACCTTCGCACATACTCAAATAGGCATCATCATAGCTTTGTCCAAAGGGCTCAGATGCTAAGGTTCGGCGCAACCAATCATAAGCATCTGGTGTTTCCAATGCGCTTATTTCTGCTATAACTGATTGAATTTCAATGCTATTTTCTTTTTTCAGGCAAAGGGAATCAAATTTTTGAGCTAAAATAGCGCGTTTTACTGAGGGGGGCACTTGCGCCGCTTTTTTTATAATTTGGACTTTGAACAATGCCGTATCTAAACTTTGCTCTTCGATTGGTGTTCGATAAAAGGCTTTAAGAATTTCCGAAAATTTTAACTTGGATTCATTGTCGTAGAAAAACCCAAGAAAATCGGTGCGCGAAGCCGTTGAGAGATTGATTTCATTTTTTGTGAAAAAAGTATAACGCATTAAGGTACGACGGGTCGCATCGGCATAATCAGGTTTATCAAGAAAAGTCCCTAAATCGCGCAGCGCACGCTTGTTGCCTTTTTGAATCTGCTCCTCTAATTCATACCACAGCGCAGCCGTGCCCGTTGGTGCTTGGGCAAAAAGCATAATGTTGTGAGAAACAAACAGAAATGCAAGCAAATATTTTATAATACGAAAATGGTGATACATCAAATAAAGTCTTGCGCTACACTCGCAAGAATCGTGACAAAAGTGTTATTTATGAGAAAATAAATACAAACGGCTAAAGAAACTTGACGGTTTTTATTGTCTTTTTTGATCCAAAATTTAAAGCTGCAAAGACTCTATATTTTTATATTTTTTTTTGACCTGCTATTTTCCACTGTGACATCGTAACTTTGCGCAAAAAGATTTCTTATTATCAAAACTCAATATTCAATATGTTAAAAATGATTAAAAGTCCCTTTTTTGTACTCCTCGTCCTTGGTTTCTTATTGTCTTTTTCGGCTTGTAAAAGCGAAAATAAAGAAGCCGAAACCCTTCTAAATCAAGAGATTATGAAAGTCCACGACGAAGTGATGCCTAAAATGGGTGATATAAACCGCATGAAACGGCAACTCAGCGCCTACAAAGACGAAGTGCCTGATGACAATGCCGCTATCAAAGATTCGCTCATCAACGCCATTCTTTTGCTCGCCAAAACGGAAGACAATATGAACGATTGGATGGCAGGGTATAAATATCCGAATCCAGAGATGAAGCATGACGATATAATGAAATATCTGAAAGGGCAACAAGACACAATTAAACAAATAAACGATGATGTTTTTATGACCATCGCTATTGGCAATGGCTTGTTGAAGAACGCACCTAAGTCCGTTAAAGAGTAAGTGTAGGCAGGTCAGATTTACGAAATTTTTATAAATTTCGTAAATCTATTTCTTACCTACATTTTCATAAATCTTTGATTTTCAATTTTTTATAAACAAAAAATATGTCAAAATTAATTTTTTTTGCTTTTTGTCTTTTCATAGCCCCCCTCAGTATTTTTATGATTTCTTGTGGAAATGATACGCCAAAAACATTGCCCATCATCGGTGAACGTTTAGGCTTGACGGCTACAGGCGATACAATTTATCCAACCATTCCTGACTTCAGTTTTATCAATCAAAATGGCGAAACAGTGACGAATGCCGATTTTGAAGGAAAAATATACGTCGTGGACTTCTTTTTCACGCATTGCCCGACGATTTGTCCAAAGGTGACGGCACAGATGTTGCGCGTTCATGACCGATTTAAGGACTCGTCCAGCGTTTTATTATTGTCACATTCGATTGACCCTAAACACGATACGATTGGTCGTTTAAAGGAATATGCGGGAAAATTAGGCGTCGTTTCGCCAAAATGGCAATTTGTTACGGGTGAAAAGGATTCTATTTTCGGCATCGCTGACGATTATTTCAGCATTGCGAAAGAAAATGCAGACGCTCCTGGCGGTTTTGACCACTCTGGTCGCCTTATTTTGGTGGATAAAAACCGGCGTGTTCGCTCGTTTTGTGATGGGACTGATGCGAAAGATGTTGACCGTTTTATGGCAGATGTGCAAACGTTGTTGAAGGAGCAATAATAAGGAGACAATAAGGCTGTCTCAAAAGGTAAAACCAAAATTTTAAGCCAAAATATTATTTTGTTTCTGACACCATGTTCGGGGAACTTCCAAAGTTCCCCGAACATAAATGCCTTGAAAAAGAATAATATTCGGGACAAAAAAACTTAAAATACCTTTTGAGACAGCCTTATCGTCTTTGAAAATTAAAAACTACACGGCTCGACCGTCATATCCCCATTTTCGACCAAAACATCTACGACACTGCAACTGACATTGCCGCTCTTGAAAGTTATCGTATGCCGTTCTTTACTTGATTTGAACTCAATATACTGAGGGGTACCCCAAATATCCTTTTTCAAATATTGATCAACACTTTGACCATCAACAAAAATTTGAGCTTTCTTCATTTTTCCTTTCAGTATTAGGCGCACTTTGAAGGTCTTTAGTACGGGCTCTGTTGAAGGCACTATTTTTATATCGCCAATTGTGATTCTAGGTGGTGTTACTTCTGATGGCGTTTTCGATACAGTATCTGGTTTTGTTGCAGGTTTGGAAGGCACGGGCTTCTTTTTATTCGCTTTATTATTGCCTGTAGTTTTATTACTCGGTTTACTTGGCGCTTTGCTTATTCTATCGTTCGACTTTAGTTTACCATTATCGGGCATTGACGCTTGATGTGAGGCAGCAATATCGGGTTTTCTCTGGGATGCTTGTGCATTTGCAGCTTGTTGCGGTGTTTGGTTCTTAGGTATTTGACCATTATTTTGTGCTATTTCTCCTTGATTGTTGTTGTCGATTTTATAAGTTGAATCGCTCACTACTGGCGAAGGCATAGGATATGTACCATTTTGACCACTTTTCTCTGTATCCGCAATGATTACATTTGAATTTGGCGATGTCTTGAAAGTTTGAAAAGTAACCCAACCCGTCAAAGCCACGGCAATAACGGCTATCGTTGAGGCGATGCCCGAAAATGAAAAACGCTTAGAAGCGGGTGATGTGGCGGCGGCAGCTCTGTTCGTTTCAGTCGTCACATAGTTAAGGTGTATGCTTGAATCTTCAAAATGTGTTGCCCTAGCCACGACTTCACTTGCCTTGGCGGCGGCAGGCGGCTCCTCGATTTGGCTGATGATGAACACTTCTTTTTCCAAAACAATGTCGCGTTTGCGTTCTTTGCCATTCACTTCTTCGATGACGGACACCTTTAATGTCAATGGATATTTCCCTTCACGCAAGGCTTTGACCATAAAAAGCCACTGAGTATAGTCGTCATCACAGATAAATTGCTCCTCTTCTGTAATGGTTCGAACGCTAAATGCAGGAATTTCGTTGAAATCAACCAATTCAACACCCATAACTTCGGCAATTCGGACGTTTTCAATCGTCGTATTTTCATCAACTGTTAGATCACGAAGTATGGTTTCATCGTCGTAAGCAATGCGGACAATACATCGGCGTTCTTTGCCAACAGGCATCGTACCTGGAATATTATGCAAAATCCGTCCACTGTTTTTATTTTTTGCGGTGCCCGTACTGAGGGGGGCTGATTTTTCTAATTTTTCAATAATTTCAAGCAAAGCGTAGTTGATTTGAGCCACCGTGCGGTCATAATCTTCACGTGGCAAAATGCCTTTTAATGTAAAATCATTGGAGGCATTTGTATAACGACTTTCCAATAATATCGTATCTGTTACAAGAGAAGAGTCAAAATTGCCCACATTTGCACGCATCATGTCGAGGGCTTCATCGGTTTTACCGTCAGCAATGAGTTGGCGAATGGTGTGTATGAAATCAGGTTTGGTCATCGTGATTTTATTTTAAGACGTGTAGAAATAGCAACTTTAATAGTAGATTGTTATAGTATTTGACAAAATTAAGTTTTTTTTATCGAAAAAAAGACAAATTCGTGATTTTGTGTCAAAGCAATTTTTTTTGAAAATAAATAAAGCGACTTTACTATTTTTGGGGCTAAAAAAAATAACAAGAATGAATCAACCACTATTTGGCATTGACTTAGGCGGCACAAAAATCGAAGGTGTCGTCATCGCCTCAAAAACTGACCCCTCAGTAATTGCCCGTTTGCGGCTACCGACGGAATCCGAAAAAGGCTATCAACACATCATCGATCAAATTGCTCGCGTCGTTTCAATGCTTGAAGAATCGGCAAACATCAAAGCGACAAAGGTAGGCATCGGTGTACCGGGTACGAATGACCCCGTTCAAGGCGTACATAAAAACGCCAATACGACTTGCCTCAATGGGCAACCTTTCAAAAAAGACTTAGCGACGCGGCTTGGGATAGAAGTCAATATGGCAAACGATGCAAACTGTTTTGCCATTGCTGAAGCTATTTTGGGGGCTGTTCCAGACGTTTTGCCCAATGCAGAAGTCGTGTTTGGGGTCATTCTGGGCACAGGTGTCGGCGGCGGAGTCGTGTTTAACAGACAGGTTTGGAATGGTCGTCAAGGCAT
The DNA here is from genome assembly GCA_043728625.1 of Saprospiraceae bacterium. GTDB lineage: Bacteria > Bacteroidota > Bacteroidia > Chitinophagales > Saprospiraceae > JAAFJT01. The sequence goes on from JAYTMI010000615.1 coordinate 6,145, forward strand.
AGCTGGCGAGTGGGGGCACAATTTTTTGGATGCATCGGGTGGCAAATGTTATTGCGGCTTAACAGGTTGCATCGAAACAGTGATTTCGGGACCTGCCCTTGAGCGTTATTATTTCTCTAAAACAGGTGTTAAAAAGAAACTCCGCAGCATCATGGACAGTATCGAAACCGATGCAGCTGCGAAGGAAACCAAGGAGCGACTTATTTATTTTTTCGGCAGAGCCATTGCTACTATTGTCAATACGCTCGATCCTGATGCCATTGTGTTGGGCGGTGGTGTCGGCAATATTTCAGAGCTTTATACTGAGGGGGTCGCTGAGGCGACAAAATATGTCTTCAATCCACGTCTGGATACCCTGTTTTTGAAACCGAAATTGGGGGATTCGGCGGGGGTATTTGGGGCGGCTTTGTTGTGATTCATTATCTACTCAAACAATTACTTGCCAAACAATCAATGTACGATCATCGCTTGCTGAAATCAAATAATCGTTGTAGTTTGACCAAAAAAGGCGGTTAACGGAGCGAATATGGCAACCATGACGGATGGTGTCAATGACTTTTAGTAAATGAAGTTTAGGCGTTTGAGTATCTAATTGCCATATTTTTATGGTTCTATCACGGCTTGCGGTCGCAAAAAGAGTGGGATTTTTAGGATGAAAAACAATGGAATTAATGGTAAAAAGATGGGCTGGAAGCGATTCAATGACATTTGAAAGGTCGTTTTTTTTGTCAAAAATGCCCCCCTCAGTATTTTTATCCAAAATACTTAATTTCAAATGCGCATCACGTCCACCAGTCAACAAATAAGCACTGTCGGGTGTGTAACGAATGGCAAAAATAGAATTGTCATGTACTTTTTTCCAAACATTTTTTAACTCTAAACTTGTTGCATCAACGAAATAAACACTGCCATCGCTTGCGCCAATCGCCAATTCATTTTTTTCTTTTGAATAATCAAAACAACGCAAACTCTTATGCGACAACTGAATGCTTTCCAAAGAACGGTTTTCAGCCAATGACCAACGGGTTAAAATGCCATCTCCACCTATTGTAAGTAGTTGATTATCAATAATTTTTAAATCAAAACAGCCTTTACCGCCGTGGTGTGCTACATTGCGGATAAGGGTCGGTTCGGCAAGGTCAACGAAGCGCACGCCGCCGTCCATATCACCTGCAATAATTTTGTTTTGATTTTTTAAAAAAAGGAGAGAAAAGATATTGCGCTCAACTTTAGCAACCAAACGCCCGACATCAGGCTGCGCTAAATCCCATTCAACAACCCAACCATCGCCCGCACCACTCAAAATGTGTTGTTCATCGCCTCCCTCAGTAATAGCGAATATGGCACCCGTATGCCCCGTCAATTGTGCTATTTTGGTTACATCCACTTCAACATTCAATATTTATTTATTTAACATAAAAGCCTAAATTCTAAGCATAAAATATTGAAAATCAATATTTTATTCACCATTCACCATTCACCATTAATTAAGGTCTTTTCCGCGAAGCCAAATAATTTACCAAATCAGGATATTTCGTCGTCCACCTTTTTGCCACTTCATCGGTCAGACGCAAACCATCAATATAAGGTATGATAATCGTATCGTATTGATTGTCTTTCAGAAGCAAGTCTCTACGCATTTTTTCAGCGGAAGCATAGTCTTGAAACAAGCCCACCGAGTAGGCATATACCCCCTCAGTACCCGAAGCCTCCATCATAGCATCACCATACTTGACGAGAATCTCATTGTCATATATTCTTTTGGACGTTACAATTTGAATTTTATAACTCAAACCTGTGGCATGAACTTTCAAACGGTCTCCTGTTGCATTCGCCATAAAATCCGAAACAGCAGGTGCGTTGTTATGGACAATCACAGGTGGAGACGGTATTTCTAAGTCCCTAATCGTCATATCCACGCGCCGATTCAATTTTTCACCCGTGGGATTAGCCAAACCATTAACAAAAGTTTGCGCAATCGGATATTGACTTCCAA
>JAYTMI010000616.1:0-2495 GCA_043728625.1 Saprospiraceae bacterium
ATGTTCGTTGCGAATATCTCTTCGGTGGTCATTCCGTGGGCGCGTCCGACGACTTTATCGGATGGAACACCTTTTCTTTTTCAAATTTCAGACATTAATATAGGTGTACTTTATGTCTTTGGCGTTGTTTCCATAGGTGTTTACGGTATTATGATTGGTGGTTGGGCTTCCAACAATAAATATTCGATGATGGGCACACTTCGCGCATCGAGCCAAATGATTTCTTATGAATTGGCAATGGGTATCAGTCTTGTCGCATTGGTTATGACAACGGGTTCTTTGAGTCTCAATGCTATTGTTGATAAACAAGATGCTGATTTTTGCAATTTTGTTTATCAACCTTTGGGTTTCCTCATTTTCATCATTTGTGCTTTTGCAGAATGTAACCGTGCGCCTTTCGATTTGCCGGAAGCAGAAGCGGAGCTCGTGGGCGGTTATCATACGGAATTTACTTCGATGAAACTCGGCTTTTACCTTTTTGCGGAGTATATCAATATGTTTGCATCGTCTGCTTTGATGGCAACGCTATATTTTGGCGGTTATCATTTCCCATTTGAGAATGAATTGATACCTTCGCTCGGTGAAAACGGGGTGCGGATTTTGGGCTTTGCTTTGTTGATGGGTAAAATCATCTTTTTCATCTTTTTATTCATGTGGGTTCGTTGGACATTGCCACGTTTCCGCTATGACCAATTGATGAATCTGGGTTGGAAAACATTATTACCGTTGTCTATTTTGAATTTGATTTTGACAGGCGTTTTTACGGCTTTTACTGAGGGGTGGTTTAAGGGTTTGTTCTGATTTATATTGATAGAGACCAATTTTCCTATACTTTTTACATCATTTATTATAATAGAAATACCTAAAATATAGAATAAAATTGTTGATATGAAATTAACGAATCGCTCAAAACTCGTTTCCAATAAGGAAATGACTTTAGCTGAAAGGATATATTTACCTGCGATTGTTAAGGGTATGGCAATCACTTTGAAACATGCTTTTCAGAAGCCCGCAACGATTAGGTACCCTGAACAAAAGCGTGAATTCGCGCCTATTTACAGAGGTTGGCACGTTTTGAAACGGGATGAAGCAGGGGCAGAACGCTGTACGGCTTGTGGTTTATGTGCTGTGGCTTGTCCTGCCGAAGCCATTACGATGGTGGCAGCAGAGCGCAAAAAAGGTGAAGAGCATTTGTATCGTGAAGAAAAATATGCTTCAATTTATGAAATCAACATGTTACGCTGCATTTTCTGCGGTTTATGCGAAGAGGCGTGTCCAAAAGAAGCGATATTTTTGACAGACAGACTTGTTGATACTGACTTCAATCGCAACAATATGATATATGGTAAAGACAAACTTGTTGAGACAATAGATAATCCAATTGATGTTTCAAAACGTCAAACAAAAGAAGTGGCTGACTTTAAAACGAATAAATTTCACGTCCACAACCAAACTTGGGAAGACCGTTTGAATGAGGAATTTGATGACAATCACTAACGAATAACCAATTTTTATGATAACGCAGTATCTATTTTATTTCCTTTCTGCCCTTGCGATTGCGAGTGCCGCCTTTGTTGTCTTCACCCGCAACCCAGTTTATAGTGCGTTGGCACTCATTGTCACCTTCTTTTCCATAGCAGGACATTACTTTTTGCTTGATTCTTCGTTTTTGGCGGCGGTTCACATCATTGTTTATTCGGGTGCGATTATGGTTTTGTTCCTCTATGTCATTATGATGATGAACTTAAACGTAGATGGCGAACCTGTCAAATCCAATTTGAGTAAAGCGGGCGCAGTCATTTCAGGCGGATTATTGATGTTGGTTTTGATTGTCGCTTTGCGCGATGCCGAAAAAATGCAAATCAATGGCAATATCAGTGCTGATTTAGGTTCGGTGGAATATTTAGGACGTGTCCTTTATGGTCAATACATTTTACCGTTTGAGGTATCTGCCGTTTTGTTTTTAGCGGGTATGGTCGGTGCAGTAATGTTGGGTAAACGTGAAATTCAATAATTTGGTTATTGGATAAAGGTTATTAGTTATTGGTTACTTGTTAACCACCACTAATAACCAATAACCAATAACGAATAACTATAAACAAATATGAATCAAGATATTATAGCAGGGATTCCTTTGGTTTGGTACTTATGGTTGAGTGCCATATTGTTTGCCATTGGTGTTACAGGCGTTTTGTACAGACGCAATGCCATTGTCATTTTTATGTGTGTTGAGTTGATGCTCAATGCTGTGAATTTGCTGTTAGTGGCGTTCAGTCGTTTTCACAACGACCCAGGCGGACAAGTGTTTGTCTTTTTCATTATGGCAGTTGCTGCGGCAGAAGTAGCGGTCGGTTTAGCCATTTTGATGATGGTTTTTAGAAATACCAAGTCAACGGATATTGACTTTTTGAATCGGTTGAAGTTTTAATATTGACCACAGATTTGACCGATGCGACTGATTTACGCTGATTTTTTGTTCTTTTGTCAGCCTGTAA
>JAYTMI010000617.1:0-2684 GCA_043728625.1 Saprospiraceae bacterium
GCAAAATATCACTCAAACACATCCTTTACTGAGGGGGTATAATTTCAAATTAGCACAATTGGATATTGATAAACAACTGAAACGTGAGAAGTTAAAGCCCAAACTGAACCTCAATTATAATTTTTTGGGTAATGGTTTTGCCATCAATAATGTCTTTACGGACAACTATAAATGGGGTATTCAATTCAGCACCTCGACGCTTTTTAGAACAGAGCGTGGCGATGTGCAAATGGCAGACCTTAAAATCGAAAACACACGCCTTTTTCAAGAACAAAAACAACGTGAATTGGAGAACAAACTGCAATTGGCGTTTCGGGATGTTGAAAACATTCAAGCCCAAATACAGATTCAAAATCAATCTGTTACGAATTTTGAAAAACTATTATCTCTTGAAAATACCCGTTTTCAACTCGGTGAAAGCTCATTTTTTCTCATCAACAGCCGTGAAACGAAGTTTTTAGAAGCACAAATAAAACAAGCTAAATTGGTAACGGAATGGGGTATTGCTCGTGCCACAACGACTTGGGCGACTGGATTTTTAGGTTTTTAAAAATGTACTAAACCTTACGAAAGTTCGAACTTTCGTAAGGTTGTTAGTATTACGACGTTATAAATCTGCGGTAAGTTAATGTCGTAAATATTTGACTACCAGCGCTTTAAAAAAATCACTATTCACCACTCACCATTCACCATTACTTTTCACTAACTTCGCCGAATGATTACGCAAAAAACGGTACAAGAGATACTTACAGTCGTCCGCATCGAAGATATTGTCGGCGATTTTGTGACCCTTAAACGCAAAGGGGCAAATATGGGTGGCTTGTGTCCTTTCCACAATGAAAAAACGCCTTCGTTCAATGTCAACCCTGTTCGCAATATTTTTAAATGTTTTGGCTGTGGTGAAGGCGGCGATTCTGTCTCCTTTTTGATGAAACATGAAAACATCAGCTATCCAGAGGCATTGCGTTACATCGCTAAAAAATACAATATTGCGGTTGAAGAAACAGAAGTTTCTAAGGAAGTAATACAGGAAAAGCAGGCGGCTGATGCCCTTTTCATAGTCAATGAGCGTGCTTTGAAGTTTTATCAAGACCAACTTTTTGAGACAGACAAAGGCAAAAGTATTGGACTTCAATACTTTAAGCAACGGGGCTTTCGTGAGGAAACGATTCGCAAATGGGGCTTGGGTTTTGCACCTGAATATCGTGATGCGCTCACAAAGACGCTCGTTACTGAGGGGTACTCAATTGAAAATTTGCGAAAAGTTGGCTTGACTTCTTCTTATGACAATGATTTTTTCAGAGGTCGTGTGATGTTTGCCATTCAAGGATTGTCGGGCAAACCGATTGCTTTTGCAGGACGCATCATGCAAACTGATACCAAAGCGCCGAAATATATCAATTCGCCTGAAACCGAAATTTACCTTAAAAGTAAGATACTTTACGGCTTGTATCATGCCCGTAAAATGATTCAAAAAAATGACGAATGTATCCTGTGTGAAGGTTATACAGATGTTATTTCGTTGCATCAAGCGGGTATTGAAAATGTGGTGGCAAGTTCTGGTACGTCATTGACGACGGAGCAAATCCGTCTGATTAAACGTTTTACGCAAAACATAAAAATTATATATGATGGTGATGCAGCAGGCATAAAAGCTGCTATTCGCGGTTTAGATTTGGTTTTGGAAGAAGATATGAACGTCAAAATCGTTCTTTTACCGAACAAAGAAGACCCTGACAGTTACGTTCAAAACGTTGGTGCAACGGCTTTTTTAGAGTATATTGACAAGGAAGCAAAGGATTTTATCTTTTTCAAAACTCAAATTTTACTCGAAGAAGCGGCGGGCGACCCCATCAAAAAATCTAAATTGGTCAAAGACATTGTGGCGAGTATTGCTAAAATTCCTGACCCCGTCAAACGGCAATTGTACATCAGAGAATGTGCCGCTTTGATGCGTGTTGAAGAAGCGATTTTGGTAGGTGAAACAGGGAAATTGATTCGCAAAGGGATGGATGAGAAGAAGGCAGGGCGTGCAGCACCGCCCCCCTCAGTATCCGACGAAGCAGGACAACCAACTGACAATCAAAAAGTTATAGAAGAAACTTATAGTGAGAAAAAGCCTCAAAATCTTTCAAGTGGCGAAGGTGACCATCAAGAAAAAGACATCGCTCGAATACTCGTCGTTCATGGCAGTGAAGTGTTTGATATTGAAAACAACGTGACTGTTGCAGCATTTGTTATGTCAAATATAGAAGATGTGATTCAGGATTTTGACAATAAATTGTATCAACGTATTGCACAAGAAACGGCAGCTCTTTTACAAAAAAACACCCCCCTCAGTATTCAATACTTTTTAAGTCATACGCACAAGGAAATTCAGAATTTTGCAACCACTATGTTGTCATCGCCTTATGAATATTCCGAAAATTGGGAAGCTAAATTCAATCGTCCGCTTGAAACGCAAAAAGCACCTGATTTGAATTTTATACGTGATGCCGAACAGTCGCTCAAACGATTCAAGTTGCGTAAAGTATTTAAAATGATGAGCCATAACGAAGTCCTACTTCGCAAAGCCGAATCGGAAAAAGACGATTCAACGTATATGCGTCATCTTAAAATTCAAATGAAATTGAATGATATGAAAGGGCAGTTGGCTAAGGAGTTAGGGACGGTTATTTTTAAGT
>JAYTMI010000618.1:0-2756 GCA_043728625.1 Saprospiraceae bacterium
AAAAGTTCCCCGAACATGGTACTCGAACCCATTTGCTGCGTCATTCGGTTTTAAACACCAACGCTTTACATGGTGATTGTCCTCAGAATGACAAAAAAGAGGATAGAAAAATACTTTTTAAAACAAAAAACACGCCTTCAATACTGAGGGGGTGTTTTTTGTTTTTGAAGAACTACTTTTGCAAATTATCCATTATCCATTTTCAACTATCCATTATTAGCTATTTTGAAAATCATTATCATAGGTGGCGGTGCAGCAGGTTTTTTTGCAGCTATTACAGCTGCAGAAGCCAATCCAAACGCTGATGTAACTATTTTAGAGCGCGGCAAAGACGTTTTACAAAAAGTAAAGGTCTCTGGCGGGGGGCGTTGTAACGTCACGCATGCTTGTTTTTTACCCACTGAATTGGTTAAAAATTATCCACGAGGAGAGAAAGCATTGTTAAGTCCATTTATGCGTTTTTCTGCGGAAGAAACCATTCAATGGTTTGAACAACGGGGCGTGGAATTGAAGACCGAAGACGACGGACGGATGTTTCCCGTTACAAACAATTCTCAAACAATTATTGACTGTTTGGAAGGTCAAGCTGAGCGATTAAACGTCAAAATACTGAGGGGGTATCGCGTCGAAGATTTGGAACAAGTTGATAATCAATGGCTTGTAAAAACCAATCGCCAAAGTTTTACGGCAGACAAAGTGGTGGTCGCAGCGGGCAGTTCCACAGCTGTTTGGGATTTGTTGAAAAAATTAGGGCATACTATCATCGAGCCTGTACCTTCGCTTTTCACTTTCAATATCAAAGACAATCGCATTGACGGTTTGGCAGGCTTGAGTGTTCCAAATGCTTCGATTCAAGTGGAAGGTACAAAACTTAAAACATCTGGACCACTTTTGATAACTCATTGGGGCATGTCGGGTCCTGCTATTCTCAAACTATCTGCTTGGGGCGCAAGGCAATTGCATGACCTTGATTATCAATTTGTTATACGCATCAATTGGATTGGACAGTATAATGTTGAAGAAGTGAAAAACGCTTTAACCCTTGACATCAAATCTAAATTTCTAAAAAAACTTATTGTCAAGACCCCTCAGTATAACATACCCTCAAGGCTGTGGTTACGCTTTTTGGAAGTGGCGAATATCACTGAAAACATGATTTGGGCAGATATTTCTAAAAAACAAATTCAAATTCTCGCAGAACAATTGGCACAAGGCAGTTATTCAGTTAAAGGAAAAAGCACTTTCAAAGAAGAATTTGTCACCGCCGGCGGTGTAAAACGCGATGAGGTCAACTTCAAAACCTTTGAAAGCAAGTTGTTAGACAACCTCTTTTTTGCAGGCGAAATTTTAGATATTGATGCCATAACAGGCGGTTTTAACTTTCAAGCCGCTTGGACAGGCGGTTGGATAGTTGGGCAAACGATGGCTTTTTGACATCTAAAGTGAACCAACAGCGTAACCGATTACCAAACAAGCAGCACCTATAATAATGCGATCAAGCCATTTCAAACGTAGGCTTTTCTTCATGTATTTTTCGGCATTCGTCAAGTGTTCCAATGATTTATCCAAATTTTTATTGGCTTTATCAAGGTTTTCAGTAGCGGAGTTGAGTGTTGTGACACCTTTATCAGCCACTTTTTTTGCCTCAATGACAAAAGTTTCGCCAACGGCACTTGTTTTATCGGCATTTGCCAAAAGTAACTTATAATATGTTTTGCATGAATCAAGTGATGACTCATAGTGACGAATTAGTGCCGAAACGATAGAATCTTGATTGTCGGTTTCGATAAGGTCGCGCAGGTCTTCCAACCTTTTATAATAAGTATAACGCCGATCATTGATGAGATAAACTAAATCCGCTTCGATAGTCAGTACAGAGCCTTTAGTAAACGCACGGGGGATTTCAGGGCTTTCGCTGAAAGCGGCTTCGATGCGATGCAGATGCTTTAAATTGACACCAATAAGCGTATCTTGCGCATTGATAGATTGACAGAAAATGATAAAAAAGCTAAAAAAAAGACAGTTTTTCATGATTTTTTAGGTTTTAAATAGATGTTTATTAAAAGATAATTTTTCGTTTTTGACAAGTCATTTTTTGGAATTGAAAAGAAATAATGGTTAATAATTGATTCACCAGTCAGCATTAAATCATTGACCTCTTGGTTCTCGGTCTAAATTCATTGCTCTCAGTTCTTTCAAAAGATTGAGACGGCTCTGTTGTGTATTTGCTAAACTCGACTTGGCGTTTGAAATAGCGTCATTACTTTTTTTAATCATAATATCAAAACTGGATTTCATACGTTCGCGTTCAACCCTCAAATAATTGAGTTCAGTCGTAGCACGGTCTGCTGCCGAACTTAATTTTGTTAGTTCTGTTTTTACGAGGTCTATATTTTGACGGGCAGAGTCAATATTGGCTTTAGCTTCATTGATTTGTTTTTTAGCTTCGCCAATTTCTTCAAGTGCTTTTCTAAGACGTTCGTCAGACCTAAAAACCATAGTGCCGACCCATAGTAAAGAGCCAGCAATGAGTATTTTTGTCGCGATACTTGCTTTTTCGATCATCGTGTTTGGTTTTTAAAGGAATAAATTAATATTTTTATTTTAATGTATTTGACCACAATTATACTTTATTATTAAATAATCAACAAATAAATCAAGGTTTTTTTACAGTAATACCTAATTTTGTATTTTATCAAACAAGAAATATAATAAGATTATGCCTCAACTGCATTCGTCTAAAACCTTATGGGAAC
>JAYTMI010000619.1:0-11337 GCA_043728625.1 Saprospiraceae bacterium
ATTGGACATCGTAAGTAAAGACTTTCGTCAGACAGTTCGCATACAACGCCACCTTGCGGATACCAGAGAACGCTTTTCAGAGAAAAATGGCTTGGATACACGCATATCATTCTGTCTCGCTTCCAAAACACCCACAGGTGCAGGCACAACGGGTATTTTAACTGTACCCACTTCTGTCACAACTTGGTTAGCCGATGACAAAATGAAATCCGCAACAACAGGCGGCAGTACGGCTTGGGATACCGAAAAGTATCTGAATATTTGGGTGGTTAACCTCCCCGACAGCATCGGCGGTTATGCCCAAATGCCCGCAGGTCCCGCCGCCACAGATGGTATCGTGATTGATTATCGCTACTTCGGCAAAAAGCCAAACAACGACAAAACGTTTCCTTATACTGAGGGGGAGACTTTGACACATTTGATGGGCAGCTATTTGAATTTGTATGAACTCTGGTCAGAAACCGTCCAATGTGGTGATGATGGCGTAGAGGATACGCCGATACATAACGCACCGACACTCGGTAATGTGGATTATCGCTTTGTCAGCACTTGCGATGGCAATCCTGTGGTGATGTCTATGAATTATATGGATAACACCAATGACAACATGCTTTATCTGTTCACAAAAGGACAGAAGAAACGGCTACAAGCGACCCTTGCGCCCAATGGGATTCGCTACAAATTGGTGCAATCAGGTGCAGCGCAGTGTACAAATGGCAACCCGAATGCTCAAATCGTGCAACAGAATCCACCTAAACCAACGACACCTCTACTATTGTCACCGATGAGTTACCGCATCTATCCAAATCCTGCACAAGACAATATCAATCTTGAAATTGGTGTCGAAAAAAGCGGTGAAGCGACTTTAAACATTTACAACGCACAGGGTGGACTGCAAGTAAGCAAAACCTACAAAGTTACTGAGGGGAGTCAATCTTTTACGGTCAATTGTGGTACATGGACAACGGGCTTGTATTTTGTGCAATTGAAGGTCAATGAGGATGTGGTATCGGAAAAGGTTTTGATAGAACGGTAAGTAAATGAAAAATGACATGAAAAAGCCGGTGTTTCGTTATGAAGCATCGGCTTTTATATTTTTTTAAAAAGCAATCATTCCCATTCTAAATCCGCAATCCGCAGAGTGAAGCCGACCAAGACATCTTCGCCCGATAGTGTTTTTTCAAAAGAATCTACTTCTTAAAATAAAGATTTTAAATTAAACCACAAAACTCAAAACGACTTACTCAACCGTAAAAAAGTACCCAACTCCCTTCACCGTCATTATCTGTACTGAGGGGTCACCTTTGAGATAATCACGGAGCTTTGTGATATAAACATCGAGGTTACGGGAATTGAAAAAGGAGTCGTCGCCCCATATTTTCATCAGTATTTCCTTCCGTTCGACAGTGAAATTGCGGCTTTCACAAAGAATTTTAAGTAATTCCATTTCACGATGTGAGAGTTTACGGACAGTATCACCATTTCGCAATTCATATTTTTGAGGTGTAAATTGGAATTTTCCGATGCTAAAAGGGTCAAAATGGGCAGGAGAATTACGTGTCATTGCCAACAGGTTTTGAATCCGAACAATGAGTTCTTCCATGCTAAAAGGCTTCCGCACATAGTCGTTGCCACCCGCTTGAAAACCCCGTAATACATCGTCCGTTTGGGTTTTGGCAGTCAAAAAAATGATGGGCAGGGTAGGAGAGAGCCGTCGCAAAGACTCGGCGAGGGCGTAACCATCTACATTCGGCAACATAATGTCAAGCACGGCAATATCGGGCTGAAAGGCTTGAAAACCTTCGAGCACTTTTGCACCGTCTGAAATCATGAGGACTTCAAAAAGGCGACTTTCAAGGCTTTCTTTGACGATTTTACCCAGAAAAGGCTCGTCTTCGACGTATAGGACTTTGGTTTTGGACATTGGAAATTATATTTTTGGTGGATGCAAACCGACAAGTAAGAGAAGTTGACGCATATTAATATTTCCAGTTCGGTTTAAATGTAATGTTTCCATGGTAATACGACCTGTTGGCGATATACCAATCAATTCGGTAAAGTCGTCTGACCAAGTAAAATGATAGCGCCATTTCATAGAGCGTGGATGATATCGTGGTACAACTTGCTCACTTACAGTGTCGAAGCCATGCGTTTTAGTAAATTTATGACCATTGCAGCCACCACAAGCACAAGCGAGGTTATGTAGTTCGTTCGAACCATTTTTACTTAGGGGTATGATGTGTTCAACGTCAAATGGTTGACAAGAATGTGACAAAGGCGAGTGACAATATTCGCACCGATAGGCGGCACGAGAAAAAACCAATTGCCTGATTTCTGGACTAACCATGATAATTAAGGTTGAGTTCATCCATCAAATTATCTAAGGAAATGTTTCTTAACTGGGATAATTCAATCAAATTTCGGAGTCTTTCAACCTTTTGGTCTTCTATTTTTTCAATTATTGCCAATAACTCTTTGTGTTCAATTGGATTGATGGTTTCCTCATGCAATTTTTGAGCTAAATTTTGATAGCGATTTTGTAAAGCCAAAGACGAGGATTCGTTAATAGCTTTCAATAAAACCGTTTCTCTCTCTGACGCAGAAGACGATTTACGCCGAGCGATTATTCGTCCAATTTTTTGAAGAAATTGCTCTAAATCAGGCGTTTCTAATTCAGAAATACCCGCAAGTACATCGTCTATTGCCAAATCTACTTGAGATTTTAATCTAATTTTAGTAACAGGCATATTGTTTTTATTTTTTACAAAAATAGCTTTTTTATGATAATAGCTTTAAAAAACATTTAAAAACTCATTTTCGCGGTAAAAAAACACTAAATATACTTCCTTTTTCTAAAACACTCTGCACCTCAATACGCCCGCCGTGTTGCCGCAGGACGCTTGATACATAGCTTAAACCTAAGCCATAACCTTTGACATTGTGAATATCACCCGTTGGAACGCGGAAGAACTTGTCAAAAATTTTGTCTTTGTATTCGGGTGCAATACCGCAGCCATCGTCTTCGATATTCAGTTGGAGGGTATTGAATTGTTCTTGAAGATTAATGTTTATGTTTTTACCATTGTATTTCAAGGCATTATCGAGCAGATTGTAAATGACGCTTGTCAAATGTGTTTTGTCGGCTTCAACGATAGCGTTTTCAGACCCGTCAGTATTGAAGGTGATTTTTGCACCAATTTTCTCAAATTGTAGCCGCATAGAGTCCAAAACTTGTGCAACAAGGGCAGCTAAATCAATCAATTCTTTCTGCAATTCAGGCTCTTGTTGCTCAAAAACAGAGAGTTTCAGCACTTTGTCAACGAGCATGGAGAGGCGCGACAATTCGTTTTTTGAAATATCGAGATACTCTTTTGTGAGTTCAGGTTTTTGCAAAGCATTGAAATTTTGCATGGCTTCAATGGCGACACTGACCGTTGCAATCGGCGTTTTTAACTCGTGCGTAATGTTACTGATAAAGTCATTTTTCAAAGCGGTTAAACGCTCTTGTTGTCGTAAACTGCGGTAAACCAACCAAAACGCTAAAGTTGTTATGCCCAATAACAGCATCGAAAAAAAGACTTGTGGCAAGGTTTTGCGAAACAGAAAGGCTTGATATTCAGGGAATTGCGCGACATAAATATTGAACTTTGGCATACCTGCAAAAACTGGGTTTGTCCGCAAAGTATCTTCTTTTTTATCAGAAGGTGCGTCTCGATTGAAAGGCGAAAAGGAAGGCACTTGACTTTGGTGCAAACGCCGAATGCGAAACGGAATGTCAATTTTCTGATTCGACAAAGCCAGCCAATAATGCGTGGCAATGTCTTCAATCCGCAAAGAGTCGAGGTTGAGGTTTATGAAAATGGCAGTGTCTTTGGTGTTCAACCTTTTGTTTATGGTAATTTGGGTTTTACTGAATGTTTTAGGACGTAGCGTTGAATCCGAAAAAGTCAAATGGGCAGTCCGTTCTTTGCCTTTTTGTTTTAACACCGATAAACGCAAACTGTCGCCTTGTTTAAAATAGACGCGCGTAAGCAGCGAATCAGTACCAGAAGCAGAGAATACCATCACTTTATTTTTGGACAAACTATCTGAAACGGGCTTGTTGAAATAAGCTCTTGAGACAATACGCGCTAAGTCTCGACCGCTTAAACTGTCGGAAGCAACGGTTATTTTGACACCGTCTTTTTGTGTAAAACTTATCTTGTTTTGCTTGGAAATATTCGATTTTGAGGCATTTTTGTCTTGATTTTCATGGATTTCAAAACTTTGAAAATTTTCAGAACGGGGGAAAGACGACGGAAATGTCGGTTCTCTTTCAGTTCTGTAGGAACGTAGAGAATCGCCTTGTCCCTTTGGAAAGTCGCCAAAGCTGCTTTGAATCATAGAGTCTTGCATCGCCATGACGGTTGAGCGAAAGGTATGGTCAAGGTCTTTTTTAAGCACGACAAACTGCTCGTCATAGACTTTTTTTATCCAAAAGACTTGAAAGACGATGAGTAAGGCGAGGCTGCTGACGATGAGCGCGATGAGTCCATGTCTATTAAAACGTTTCATTGTCGGCAAATTTAAAGGCATCGCATTGATAAATGTGTGATTCTTAACCTTTATTAACCTTGTTTCAAGCCTATTTAACCTGTTTGAGCGTTTAGGGTTGTATTTTTGTAACGCCGATTTGCAATCGGCACTCAATATTTAATTTTTCAACAAAATTATTTTTATAAAAAATGAAAAAAATTCTGATTTTAAGTAGCTGTTTACTCTCCATTTTGTCGGTTTTTGGGCAAAATACTGAGGGGGTCATTACGTTCGAAGAAAAAATGAATTTGCATCGCCGTATCCAGAACGAGGAGATGAAAGCCCGTGTGCCAGAGTTTCGGAGCAGCAATATGCAGCTTGTTTTTCGGGGCGATGAGTGTATTTATAAAGCCATTGAAGAGGAAGAAGATGAAGAGGCAAATGCTGGCGGTGGCGGCGGCTTCCGTTTTCGCCGTCCAAACGTCGAAATTTATCGCAACTACGCCACCAACAGACGCATCGAACAGCGCGATATGATGGACAAAAAATACCTCATCGAGACGGATATGAAGCAGCCTGCTTGGAAATTGGGTACTGAAACTAAAAAAATAATGGGTTATGAATGTACGCAAGCGACGTTGAGTGATACGGCACGCAAACAAGAGATTGTCGCTTGGTTTACGATGGATTTGCCTTTGGCTGCGGGACCGCAAAACTTCGGTTCATTGCCTGGCATGATACTCGAAGCGGATATAAATCAAGGAGAAATTTTGTTATTTGCTAAAAAAGTTGACTTGAAAAAGGTTAAAGATAATGCTATCAAAGCACCTTCAAAAGGCGATAAAATCACTGAAGAAGAGTTCAAAGTTAAGCGAGACGAAATGATGAAACGTAATGGTGGTGGACAGGGTGGACCTGGTTTTAGAGTTATTCGACAATAGATTTTATATTAAAAGAATGAGAAGCGGTTTAGGTTCAAAACTACCGATAGCCAATAGGGTATGTAAAATGCCTGTATCCCGAATATAAATTTTAGGTGTTTTGACAAGACGTTTTGAGATATTGGTAAACCATGGTTGTAACCGTCGAATGAGATAGGACGCTTCAAAAAAATCTATATACCGTCGAATCGTTGGTGATGTTATACCCAATGACCGAGCATTGGTTTCGCAGTATCTTTGCGTCAAAACTAAATTATTATGAAAAATGTCCTAACCAAAACCACCACAATTTTTCAGAGTATTAACCCATTCGACCAATCTGTTGTGGGCGAGTACGCCTGTTTGACAGATGCTCAATTGCAAACAAAATTAGACACTTCTACATCTGCGTATCATCGTTGGCGCAAAACAACGTTTAGCCATAGAGCAGAATTGATGCACCGCCTTGCCGATATTTTGACAAGGGATAATGAATTATTTGCTCGATTGATAACCTCTGAAATGGGTAAAGTAATCTCTGAAGCCCGTTCGGAAGTAGCAAAATCGGCAAGCCACACAGCCTATTTTGCTGACCATACTGAGGGGTTGCTGCGTGACCAAATTATAGCGACAGAAGCGCACCAAAGTTTGGTTGCTTTCGACCCAATCGGCTGTATTTTAGCCATTATGCCTTGGAATTTCCCGATTTGGCAAGTTTTGCGCTATGCTGCACCGACGATTATGGCTGGGAATGTGACGATTTTGAAACATGCACCCAATGTTTTTGGCTGCGCCGAAGCGATGGGAAAAGCGTTTCTTGAAGCGGGTTTTCCAGAAGGTGTTTTTCAATCTGTGGTCATAGACACCTCCTCAGTAAAAAGGCTCATTTCGGCGGATATTGTTCAAGGCGTGACGTTAACAGGTAGCGAATATGCGGGTTCTCAAGTAACGGCATTGGCTGGAAAGCACATTAAAAAAACGGTCTTGGAGCTGGGCGGCTCTGATGCGTTTATTGTTTTAGCAGATGCAGATATTGAAAAAGCGGCTCGGATTGCGACACAATCTCGTATGCTCAATGCAGGACAAGCCTGTAATTGTGCGAAGCGTTTTATTGTTGTTGATGCTGTAAGAGATATGTTTTTAGCAAAATTTCAAGAAAATATACAAAACCTGCGTCAAGGCGACCCTTTTGATGAACGAAATCAAATGGGTACTTTAGCACGTTTTGATTTGGTTGAAAAATTAGAAAATCAAATAAATAGGAGTATTCAAAAAGGTGCGAAACTCGTTTTTGGCAACGAAACGGATAACTGTTTCTTTATGCCGACCCTTTTGACCGATGTTAAAGTGGGTATGAGTGCTTTTGATGAAGAACTTTTCGGACCTGTTGCAGCCGTAATCTCTGCAAAAGATGAAGCGGAAGCACTTGCTTTAGCCAATAATCATCGATATGGTTTAGCCGCTTCGATATGGACGAGCGACCTTGAACGGGCTTATCGGATGGCAAGAGATTTGGAAGTAGGAAATGTTTTTGTCAATACCTTAGTGCGTTCCGATTCTCGTTTGCCGTTTGGAGGTGTTAAAAAATCGGGTTATGGAAGGGAGTTGTCGGAAGTTGGACTTAAAGAATGGGTGAATTGTAAGACGATTGTAATGGAAAATGTTTAATTTCAAAATTTTGCCCCCCTTAGTATTAAAAAGAAGAGGATGCCTCAAAAGGTATCTCAAGTTTTTTTATTCCGAATATTATTCTTTTTGAAGGCGTTTATGTTCGGGGAACTTTTGAAGTTCCCCGAACATGGTGTCAGAAACGAAATAATATTTTGACTTGGAATTTTCGTTTTACCTTTTGAGACAGCCTCGTTTCTTTTTAATTAAAATCTAAAAACTACCAGAAAGATGTATAAAGAGCCATCAAAATACCCAAAACGAGTAATGCTCCAACAGCAAAACCATTGGATACTTTGAACATCGAAGTATCAATTTCTAAGCCTTTATTTGTATCTTTTGATGACGCATCAGCTAATGTGAGACCAATCATAGCGATGACAATGATGATGAATACGAAACCCATGCGGTCGAGGAACGGAATCGCATATTTACCAAAATAGGGCGAAGAAGCATCTGTATCAATAACTGAAAAACCCATTGGGTTAAGGAATGACAAGTCCATCATACCTGGCAAAAACTTGAAGAAAATAGATAATAAAAAGCCGCCGACAATCGCAAACATAGCGGCATTTGAGGTCGTCCTTTTCCAGAAAAATCCGAAAATAAACATCGCAAATACACCCGGCGAGACAAAGCCTGTATATTCTTGAATGAACTCGAATCCGCCTTTTTTGTCAATGCCCATAAATGGTGCGATGATGATACCGATAATCATGGCAGTCCAAATGGCATAACGACCGATGCGGACAAGTTCACGTTCCGTTGCATCTTTTTTGATATGGTTTTTGTAAATATCAAGCGTAAAAATGGTCGAAATCGAGTTTATTTTACCTGCCAAAGAAGCAACAATGGCAGCAGTCAAAGCGGCAAATGCCAAACCTTTGAGACCAGGTGCGAGCAAATTGAGTAGGACAGGGTAGGCGTTGTCCTGTGACAAAGTGCCATCTTTTCCAAGCATTTCTGTTTGAAAATCACCGCTTTGGTGTAATACATAAGCGGCAATGCCCGGTAAAACGACGATGACGGGCATCAATAATTTCAAAAAGGCAGCGAACAAGATACCATTTCGAGCCGTTGGCAAATCTGCACCGAGCGCACGTTGTGTGATATATTGATTGCAACCCCAGTAGTTCAAATTCGTAATCCACATACCGCCAATGAGGACTGTCAAGCCCGGTAATGACATGAAATGTTTGTCTGATTTATCAAAAATCATGTGAAAATGGCCAGGCGTTTTTTCCATCATAATACTTAAACCATTGAAGACCCCTGTTGTACCGAACTTCGCGGACACCATATTGATAGCCAAATACGTTGTTGCCAAACCACCCAATATCAAAAAGAAGACTTGAATAACATCGGTATAGCCAATAACTTTCATACCACCTAAGGTGATAATGACGGCAAAAACAGACAAACCTATCATACAAACCGTAAAGTTAATCCCCGAAATAGTTGTGACTGCCAAAGCACCGAGGTACAAAATAGAGGTCAAATTGACGACAACATAGAGCAACAACCAGAACACAGCCATAATCATAGCCACGCGGTCATTGTAACGTTGCTTCAAAAACTGCGGCATTGTGAAAATATGGTTTTTCAGATAAATCGGCATAAAGAAAATGGCGACTATCATGAGCGTTGCTGCCGCCATCCATTCGTATGTTGAAATCGCCAAACCGAGGATAAATCCATTGCCCGACATACCAATCATTTGCTCCGCAGAGATATTGGAAGCAATGAGTGAGGCACCAATCGCCCACCAAGTCAGTGAGCCTTCAGCGAGGAAGTAGTCAGCAGAAGTTGTTTCTGCTTTCTTTTTTTTGTTGTAAATCCAATAGCCGTAACCAGCGACCATGACAAAATAGAAGAGAAAAACGACGTAGTCCAACATGTGGAGACTTGATGATTGCATTTCGTTCTGTTGTTGCGTTAGTTGATAAAAAATTGTTTTTAGAAAATGAAAATGTAAATATGACACTTACATTTTAGCTTACAAAAATTTATCAAATATTTTAAGCTATTTTTGTGAATAAAACGAAAATCAATTTCCCCCCCTCAGTATTTAATAGATTTAAGACTATGAAAATCAACTTTTTAGAACAATATCGCCTTCAAACGAAGTGCCTTATCGCCTTAGACTCCATTATTTTTGGCTTCGATGGTACAGATTTAAAACTGCTGCTTGTCAAACGTGGAATCGAGACAGAACACGATACTTGGTCGCTTATGGGCGGTTGGTTGGGTTCAAACGAGACGCTTGAAGGTGCCGCACAACGTATTGTCCATGAACTTACAGGGCTTGACGACGTGTATCTTGAGCAATTAGGGGCTTTTGGCGACCCTCTACGTGACCCTGTGGAGCGCACCGTTTCTGTTGCCTATTTTGCGCTCATTAATGTGCCGAATTATGAGGATAAAATCAATCATGCCTTCGATGCTGCTTGGTTTCCTGTTCGAGACTTACCTGAGTTGCTTTTTGACCACCTCGATATGGTTGAAAGTGCCAAAGAACGACTGAAATACAAAGCGGCTTTCCATCCGATAGGTTTTGAGTTGTTACCTGAAAAGTTTACTTTGCCGCAATTACAAAATCTCTACGAAGCCATTTTTGGTATTAAGATTGACAAACGGAATTTTAGTCGTAAAATCCTTTCGACCAATTTATTGATCAAATTGAAGGAAAAACAGAAAGGTTTTTCTAAAAAAGGGGCTTTTTTATATCAATTAGACGCGGAACGTTATAAAAAGGACTTTAACGCTTTCTTGAATTTTATTCCAAATCCTGACATAATGGAATAAAAAAAAATCGCTGCATCAGTAGAGATACAGCGATTTAACCTAACCAAATAAAACCAAATATTTTTAATGTCAATTGTTGATGGATTATTGTCTAATTATTAAAGGAATGGGCAATAATCAATCAATATTAAACACTTAAATATTGACTTTTTCCATTTTAGGCGAGAATAGGTGCATCACACCCCATGCTAATAAGTAAGCACTGCCACATATCACAAATATGATATTGTAACCGACCGTAATGTCGCCCAAAAGTTTGTATTTATCGAGTATCCAACCTATAAACAAGGGGAAGAAAATGCCGCCTACAGAGCCTGCCATGCCACCGATGCCGACGACAGAACTAACCGCTTTTTTCGGAAACATATCTGATGCTGTTGTAAAAATATTGGCACTCCACGCTTGATGTGCTGCTGCTGCGAGACTGATGAGGGCTACGGCTTGCCATTTGTTAGTGGCGTATTGCACAAGCACAATCGGTACAACGCAGAAAGCAAAAATCAACATCGCTGTCTTACGCGCTCGGAAAATGGGCCAACCTTTTTTGATGAAATAACCCGACAAATAGCCGCCGCCAATCGAACCAATCGTTGTAGCGGTATAAACAATGATGAGTTCAAGACTTGGTTTTTTCAGGTCTAATTGGAATGTTGTTGCAAAATACGATGGTAACCAGAATAGGAAAAACCACCAAATAGGGTCAGTCAGCATCTTACCAAAGACAAATGTCCATGTTTGGCGAATACTAAATAGACTCAACCAAGACACGGGCTTTTCATCTACCCCCTCAGTATTTTCATCATCGGAGTGTATATAATCAAATTCTGGCTGGGCTAAACGCTTTTGACGTTCAGGGATTTCATAATAAATTATCCAAAAAATCAACCAAACAAAACCGACAGCACCTGTCGCTATAAACGCCATTTCCCAACCATACCAACCCAACAACCACGGCACTGCAATCGGAGCAACGACAGCACCTATGTTTGCACCCGAGTTGAATATACCTGTTGCAAAAGCCCGTTCTTTTTTGGGAAACCATTCAGCAACAGATTTGATGGCTACGGGGAAGTTTCCCGCTTCTCCCAAACCTAACAAAGCGCGTGCGCCTAAAAAGCCAAGGGTAGAGGTCGCTGCGGCATGTAACATGGCTGCAATTGACCAAACGACAATTGATACTGTGTAACCGACTTTTGTTCCAATTTTATCGACCACTCGCCCGAAAGCAAGTAAGCCCACCGCATAAGCCGACGTGAAAGCCATAACAATATTGGCATAATCTGATTCTGTCCAGGAAAACGCTACTTCTAAAGTAGGTTTTAACAAGCCAATAATTTGGCGGTCGAGGTAGTTGATGGTCGTGGCAAAAAAGAGAAGTGCAACAACCGTCCAGCGATACTTTCCGATTTGTTCATTCATTGTTTAGTTG
>JAYTMI010000620.1:0-2148 GCA_043728625.1 Saprospiraceae bacterium
CTGTTTGGGGTCAGTAAGGAGTTTCAGAAGGTATTGGATGTCCTTTTTCCAATATCGAAGGATTGTATTGCCTTGCCCCGCCCCTTTGCAACAGCAGAAGACATTCGAACAGGGTTTTCTAATCTGACGGATGAACTATTGATTTTTCATTTTTCAGGTCATGCAGGTGCTAATATATTGCAAGTCAATGATTTGCAAGGCACAGCCAAAATCCTATTTTCAAAACATTTAGCAGAGTATATCAAACCCTTGGCAACAGGTTTGAAACTCGTTTTTTTGAACGGTTGCTCAACCCGCGACCAAGCCGATTTTTTTCTCGATAGTGGTATTTCTGCGGTTATTGCCTCCAATAAACCCATAAAAGATTCTTATGCGCTTGATTTTGCGGTACGTTTTTATACTGAATTTACGAGCAGAACACCGACAAAAACGCTGCAACAAGCCTTTGATGCCGCCCGCAATTCTTTTTATACTGACAATGGCAGCCCGACAGAAAACGGTGCTAACACCTTCAACTCCGATTTTATCAACGAGTCCGTGCGCGGTATTTTTACGCATATGGAAGAAGACAGCCCTGAAATTTATGATTTACATATCCAAAAAGACAGTACAGTTGGTTCTGAAAAATTTGAAGAATGGGTAACGGAAACGGCAAGTGGTTTTAAAATTCAAAAAGTAGAAAAAGACAAAGTGCAATCTATGGGCGTATCAACCGATGGTTATTTACTTTGCGATAGAGTGACCGAAACAGGCGATTTTGAACGCATTTGCCTTGAAAAATTGTCAAATAAACGCCCTGAACCCGCTTTCTTTTTCTACCACGACATGTCATATAATCGTCCAGATCTCATACCTCGACGGTTTGAATTGTTTTCATTACGCAAAATTTGTGGTAATACCATATTTGATTTCAAAGAATTGGATCTTCCTGATATAGCTCAATTTAGCGACAACGACCCCCTCAGTAACGAAGCACAACAAAATCAAGACCGTTTCAAAATTCGACTTTCTGAAATTTATAAGGAAAAAGTCGGTGGCAAAGACGCTGAACCAAACCGCCTTTGCGCACTCAATCGTCGTCCGCCCGATGAGCAATTGTTTGTCATTCACCACCGCTTGAACCTTTCGGAGTGGACAGACTTTAAAAACCCAATACGCAACGAAACCTTGCAAAAATACTTGGAAACATTGCTCGATTGGTATATCAATACCTATTCAAAAGAGTTGCAACGTGACCTAAGTGAGCGACTTATCATTGTTTTTTCTGCAAGTTTTAACCGTCCCAACCCATTTATACATGAAGTTTTTGAAAAAATGAAGCAAAAAATGCCAAATCACGCATTCAATTTCAATCAATTGGATAATATCATCGTTGACGATGTAGACGAATGGCAAAAAAGTTTTTTAGTAGAAGACAAAGATCAAACACTCTTTAACGCTACACTTTTATTCAATGATATACAAAAAGACGCTTACGATTTGCCATTATCGAGGCTGATTACACCTTTGCAAATGCAAATAGAGAGTTATAATAAACGTTATTTTAACAAAATTAATGGACTCGGCTAACGACTACATATTGCTCCAATTGGACTTATTGCTCGACGAACTCGTCATGCAGCAATTTGTTTTGGGCGTAGATACACATCTGCGTGTGGCGCGTTTTGTGGCAAAAAATCATGGGCGTAATTTCTCTGACGAGGAATGGAAATACCGCTTGGCAGCTCTGCTTTGTCATTCAGAAGAAGACCAAAAGATTTTTTATGAGACGTTTGATAATTTTATTAAAAAACAAAAACAAGCTTCAACTGACCTTGAAACAGCCGTAAAAGAAGATAAACACCTTAAAAAACAAGTAAAAATAGAAGAAAAACAGACGGAATCGTCTCAAATCCTTACTAAACAACAAACTGCTGAACACAAAGCGAAACCTGCCAAAACAGTCGGTCGAAGTGGACCGATTCGCATTGAGTTGCGCTTCCCACAAAACGATTTACGGATTTGGAATACCAGCGAAATTGACAAAGCGGTGCGCCCTTTGCTCGAAAAAGAATGGTCTTATGTTTCGGATTGGGACATACCCCTCAGTATAAAAGCCACGATTCGGAATGGTGGCATGCCCACTTTTCATCGCCGTCGCCGCAAGAC
>JAYTMI010000621.1:0-7643 GCA_043728625.1 Saprospiraceae bacterium
TCGCCTCGTTGTTGACGTATATAGTCAGTATTTTGGTTGTTGGATTCACTCGGAAAAGTAGAAGTGATTATTATTATTATGGTTTAACAGACGGCATGATGCTTTTACAAAGCCTGTTTTTCTGTTTATTAACCATCATTTTGTAGAAATTGGAATTTTGGAATAACCCTACGGTAATTCTTTCAAGCAAGCCACCAAACTATCGCGCCAATACGGTATCTCTATACCAAACTTTTCACGAAACTTAGATTTGTTCAAAACACTAAATGGCGGTCGTGCCGCGGGGGTAGGGTATTGCGATGTCTCGATGGGATTGACCCGACAATTAATGTTTCGTATGTCAAAAATAGCTTTGGTGAAGTCGTACCAACTTGTCACCCCTTCATTTGAGTAATGGAACACCCCCCTCAGTACTTTAGCGTCAAATTCTTGGTTTTCAATCTTTTGTGCGATTTTTAAAATGGCACGTGCGAGGTCGCGAGCATAAGTAGGTGTGCCAATTTGGTCGAAAATGACATTCAGTTGCTCACGCTCTTTGCCGAGCCGAAGCATGGTTTTTACAAAATTATTCCCAAAAGTACCATAGACCCAAGACGTGCGTAAGACGATGGCACGCTCGCAAAACTTCAAGGCGGCTAAGTCTCCACGCAATTTTGTTTTGGCATATACGCCCTTTGGACTCGTTCTATCACTTTCTTTGAATGGTGTATTTTGGCTGTTGTGATACACGTAATCGGTAGATAGTTGTATCAACGTCGCACCTGTTGCTTGACAGGCTTTGGCGAGGTTTCTGGCACCATTAACATTGATTTTTGTTGCCAAAGCCACATCCGTTTCCGCTCTGTCAACGGCTGTATAAGCCGCACAATTGACGACATACTGAGGGGTAGTGCGTTTGAAAAATTTAAGCGTTTGCCCCAATTTCGTAATGTCCAATTGCTCGACATCGGTGTAAATGAACTGGAATTGTGGATGTGTAAATGCTAAAAATCGAAACTCATTGCCGACTTGACCTGCAGCTCCTGTAATGAGTATTATTGGTTTTTCCATAAATTATTTATTGTATTCGCCGATTTGATCGTTGAAAATGTTGAAAATTTGTTGTTTATACCCCTCAGTAAAAACGCCGATGCGACCCAAAAGTCGGATGTACCTTGTCTTTTTCAGACAATATCAACTCGGATTCTGCCATGCCCCAATCAATCGCAAAGGTCGGGTCGTTATACATAATACTCCCTTCATGCTCTTTTGAGTAGAAATTGTCGCATTTGTAGAAGAACTCTGCAACTTCGGACAGCACAATAAATCCATGTGCAAAGCCGCGAGGAATGAACAATTGCTGCTTGGTTTCGGCACTCAAAACGCAGGAAAATGTCTTGCCATAGGTCAGTGAGCCTTCTCTGATGTCTGCCACAATATCCAATACTTCTCCTTCGATACAACGCACCAATTTCGCTTGGGCATATTCACCGACTTGATAATGGAGACCCCTCAGTACACCGCGAGTTGAACGACTTTGATTGTCTTGTACAAAAACATTATTGATGCCCGATGAGCGGAACATATCGTAGTTGTAGCTTTCAAAAAAATAACCGCGTTCGTCGCTAAAGACGCGCGGTTCAAAAATTTTTAATCCTTCGATTCCAGTTTCGATAAAAGGCATAAATAATGATGAATTATAAATGATGAATTA
The DNA here is from genome assembly GCA_043728625.1 of Saprospiraceae bacterium. Lineage (GTDB taxonomy): Bacteria > Bacteroidota > Bacteroidia > Chitinophagales > Saprospiraceae > JAAFJT01. The sequence continues at coordinate 1,694 of JAYTMI010000621.1, forward strand.
TAAATGTTTTAAAATGCAAAATTCCAACATTTCTTGTAAGTCGCCTTACTTGAAGTGTTGGAATTGTGACATTTTTTAAAAAATTATTCTTTTTCCTTATTTAACAAGGTATGCACACGATGTCACCCCAATTCTTCCTGTTTTTGACACCCCTTCTGCGACGACTTGAATCTTTGTTTTGGCATCGCTGTTCCAAAAACTCACCGTTGCTTTGCCATTTGCATCGGTTTGAATGTAAGGTTGCCAATGCAATGTGGATCTAAAATCCTTAAATTCATGTTCAGGTTTTGACTCATCGTAATGCGGTGCATAAAATTCGCGCTGTGTCGTATAGCCTGACCGACGCTGCACAATGATACCCGCAGGCGAGGGGTCGTTAGAGTAATCAAAGTTCGCGTTTCCTCTTTTGGTCAAAACGGCAATGACACCATCTCCACCATTCATTCCAAAAATAGCCGCTTCGGGCCCTTTTAAAATGTCAATGGCTTCAACATCGCAAGCGGAAATAGTCGCAATCGTTTCGATGTCAACAGGCATACCGTCTAAGCGAAAACCGACCGAAGAGCCACCTCTGATAACCACACTGACATCAAGCCCGCTGCCATTGACTTGTACGCCAGCCACACGTCCACGAATCACATCCAAAATACTGAAATAACTACCACAGTTTTCTTTCGTCATATCTATCGTATTGGACGCAGTGCCATACATACGGCGATCATCCACAGGTGTTGCTCTTTTGGCTTTGATTTCGACGGTTTCAAGCATTTTATCCTTGTTCAACTGCAATTTTCTTTCAAAATCTAAGGTTTCCTTAGTCGTTTTCAAGAAATCTGCAAAAGCGGTCGCATCAAAAGCCATTGGGTTGAAAGGTATTCTTGTTACTAAAACTTTAGCCGCAAGACCTGAATTGTCAACCAAAATATCCAAATTGCGTCCACCTTTTTCTTTCACAGCTTGAACAAAAATCCTAGTAGTGTCAAAAAAATTAAGGTTATAAAAACCAAAAACACCTGCTGTATCCGCTGTGCCGACCATTATCAGTGGCTTATTGTCGCCGCCAATCAATAGTGTTACATTCACATTTTTAGAAATTTTACCACTCGGTCTCATGACTTTTCCTGTGACCGAAAGCCCTTGTTCTATCAAAAACTTGGGTTTCTGTATTTGTTCAGTCAAAATATCATGCCATTTAAAACGCCGCCAGCCTTGCGTCATCATCAGCAAGTCAAGGTCACGGCTTGCCGTTTTGATTGACTTATCGAAATAGTAAGCAGGTTCTTCAACCACACCCCTCAGTACAGCGTCGTTTCCGTTCAAATCTGAACTCAAAAGCAGGTATGACATGAGGTTTTCACCATATTTTTCACTCAAAACCTGTGTACCATCGGTTGCAGCAAGTGAAAAATTGCCGACCACAGGTTTGCCCAACGAGTCTGTCGCCTCTACGGTTAAGGTTACTTTTTCACGCGGTTCGTATTCTGCTTTATCAGACGTTATTTTAAGGTTGATTTGTTTGTTTTGTTGTACAAAAACAAGGCGTTCACAACGAGGTTGCCCTTCGGCATCAAAAAGGGTGATTTGAACAATGCCATCGTCGGGAATCGTTGCACGTGGAATGTTAACAGCTATTGCTTTTTGTGTATTAGGAGCTTTGACCGAAAAACAAGGCAGACCACGTTGATGCGCAATGATGAATATTTCTCCTCCTTTATCGGCTGTTTGGGGCTGTGTGTTATTGATAAAAACCTTGATATTGGTCTTGCTCGTTGTGTTGTCAACGGCTAAAGTCATGCCTTGCGCTTGTGCTTCGGGCAAAGAAAACACCCCCTCAGTACCATCGGCTTTTTTTATCTTTACAACATACGTTTTACCTGCTTTGGGTTTGAAATAGAAGTTACCCATACCGAGATGTGTGGATTTAAACGCCAAAACAGTATCTACGCCGTTTTCAAACACAACGCCTTCAATATCAATGCCTTTGCCCGCAGCATTGACCGCTTTGTATGCCAAACGTGATTCCACATCGTTGACTAAATAGCCACCTTCGGGAAAAAAATGACAATCAGCAACATCGGCTAAAGCTTTATAATCGCCTCGTGAGTCTGTCTTTTTTTGCCAAATTTTTACGGGTTTTTGGAAAAACCAATCTTCTGAAAAGTTCTTCATATAGTTCGTATAAGCCCGAACCGTATAGGTTTTTTCTACCAAACTATCTGGCAGTTTGAATGAACCATCAGTCATCGCATTTTCGCAAGGTAAAACGTTGTGTATTAATACTTTACCTATTGACGGGTCAATCAAGTCCACATACAAAACACGGCTAACAGAATCCAAATTGTGGAGCGTGGCATCGAACAAATAGCCTTTAAACCACATCATTTCTCCTGCCATATAGTAAGGCTTATCGAGATGCAAATAGACTTTTTCTTGTGGTGTTTGTTGGAGGAACTTCGTCAATTTCGCAAGGGTTTTTTCTGGAAGGTCGCTATTGCCGATGATTGAAAAGGCAGTAAAAAGCGCAAAAGCTGCTATGAGCGATGCGTAGATACGTTGTTTCATTTTTAAGTATTCGCTTTGAAAAGATTTATTTAAGTATGGTTTTTTTGTTGGACAAAGGTAAATAGAATTAGTTTAATACAAGGCATTTTACTGAGGAGGGGCAAAAAACCTTCCATTGTTTTTAAATTTTCTGCGATAAATTTTCAAACATATAGAAATCTATATATTTTCGCCAATCTGAAAAAAAAGACATCAAATAAATCCAAATTATGAAAAAAATCCTCGTAGCCAATCGTGGCGAAATCGCACTCCGTGTCATGCGCACCGCCCGACGCATGGGCATCGCCACCGTTGCCGTTTATTCCGAAGCGGATCGTCATGCACCACATGTGCGTTTTGCCGATGAAGCCATTTTGTTGGGTCCGCCACCTTCAAACCAATCTTATTTGTTAGGCGATAAAATCATTGAAAAAGCACTCGAATTGGGCGTTGATGGCATACATCCAGGCTATGGTTTTTTGAGCGAAAATGCCCATTTTGCAAGGGCTGTACAAGCCGCAGGCATGACTTTCATAGGACCATCGGCAGAATCTATGGAAATTATGGGTTCAAAATTAGGTGCAAAAGAAGCGGTTAAAAAATACAATATCCCCATGGTGCCGGGTACTGAGGGGGCTATTTCAGACATCCCAGAAGCCAAAAAAATTGCTGCCGATATTGGTTATCCAATCCTTATCAAAGCCTCGGCAGGTGGCGGTGGTAAGGGTATGCGTATTGTTGAGAACGAAGCAGAATTTGATGAACAGATGAATCGTGCCGTCAGCGAAGCCATTTCTTCGTTTGGCGATGGGGCGGTTTTCATTGAAAAATACGTTGGTTCGCCACGCCATGTTGAGATTCAAATTTTGGCAGACAACTATGGCAATACCGTCTATTTGTTTGAACGTGAATGTTCCATTCAAAGGCGGCATCAAAAGCTCATCGAAGAAGCACCGTCAAGTTGTTTGACACCTGAAATCCGCAAAGCCATGGGCGAAGATGCCGTAAAGGTTGTCAAAGCCTCCAACTATTCAGGTGCAGGAACGATTGAGTTTTTGGTGGACGAAAACCTCAATTATTATTTTTTGGAAATGAACACCCGCCTACAAGTCGAGCATCCTGTGTCAGAATGGATAACGGGTTTGGATTTAGTGGAGCAACAAATAAGGGTCGCAAGGGGCGAAAAATTGGCATTTACGCAAGAAGACTTGACAATAAACGGTCATGCCATCGAGTTACGGGTATGCGCTGAAGACCCGCGAGAGAATTTTTTGCCCTCTGTGGGCTTGTTGACAACTTATCGTCCCCCCCTCAGTATGAAGCACGTCCGAATAGATGATGGCATCGAAGAAGGCATGGAAGTCCCGATTTATTACGACCCTATGCTCGCCAAACTCATCGCTTGGGGCGAAACACGCGAAGAAGCAACACAACGCTTGATAGAAGCCATTGATAATTTCACTATTGAAGGTGTGGCAACAACGCTACCTTTCGGCAAATTTGTCCTGCAACACGAAGCATTTACGACTGGACATTTTGATACCCATTTTGTCAAACACTATTTCACACCCGACAAATTGGACAATGCAGATGAAGCAGAAATAGCCGCTACCTTAGCTGTCAAGCTGTTTTTAAAGCATAAAAAGCAATTGGTCGTGCCACAAATGACAACATCAGAATGGTATCAAAAACGTTAAGTGAAAAGTTGTAAGTGAAAAGTGTCGTACTGTATTAAATCAGTACGGCACTTTTCACTTATCCCTTACAACTTTTCACTTAATATGAATTGCAGATTGTTGCAAAATCATCAGCCTTCAGCGAAGCGCCGCCGATTAAGCCACCGTCCACATCGGGTTGAGAGAACAAAGTTTTAGCATTCGCAGCATTCGCACTGCCGCCATATAGGATAGACATTTTGTCGGCAACACGTTTGCCATATTTTCTTTGAATCACTTTACGGATTTCGTTGTGCATTTCCTGCGCTTGTTCAGGCGAAGCGGTCAAACCTGTGCCGATAGCCCAAATCGGTTCGTAAGCGATAACGATTTTGCTAACGGCTTCCTTGTCGAGGTGAAACAATTCGTCTTTGATTTGTTTCGCCACATGACGGATATGTGTGCCTTTTTCACGAATTTTAAGCGGTTCACCACAGCAATAAATAGGTGTCATGCCTTTTGCCAGTAATAGGTCAACTTTCTTGACCAAGACAGCACTTGTCTCTTTTTGATACTCTCGACGTTCAGAGTGACCAACGATAACATATTGAACACCAATGCTTTGCAACATAGAAGCCGATACTTCGCCTGTGTAAGCACCGCTTTCTTCGTGGTGGCAATTTTGTGCGCCAACGTTCAGATTTTTGTGATTCGCTAAAATTTTGCCCACTTCTGCGCAAAATACTGAGGGAGTGCAAACGATAACGTTCACATCCGACGGAAGCGATTTTTCGATTAAGGCTTGCGCCAAACTCACCGCCTCGGCGTGTGTTTTGTTCATTTTCCAGTTACCTGCAACGATTTTTTGTCTTGTCATTTTTGTTTGATTTAAAAACACTTAAACACCTTGTCTCCTAACACTTTATAATCACGAAAAATAATTTTCTATGCGTGCTATTTGGCTTTGTGTTTAATTAAATTGGTTGTTAATTTTAAAAAAGTCCACAAAAGTAATAATTTCGCCGCAAAATCATTACACCCGATAAGTTTATGAAGATAAAGAACAATTGGACAATCGAAGAAATCACGGAAATCTATTACCGTCCTCTCCTCAACTTAGTGTATGATGCGGCAACCGTTCATCGGGCAAACGCAGCTTACAGCGAAGTGCAAATCAGCAATCTCATTTCCATCAAAACGGGCGGTTGCCCTGAAGACTGTTCGTATTGCCCACAAGCGGCGCGATACAGCACGGAAGTAGATGTTCACGCTTTAATGCCCTTGGAAAAGGTCGTTTTCCTTGCTGAAAACGCTAAAGCGCATGGTGCTTCGCGGGTTTGTATGGGTGCATCATGGCGCGAAGTGCGGGACAATCGCGACTTCGACCGCGTATTGAGCATGGTCGAAGCGGTCAATAATTTGGGTATGGAAGTCTGCTGCACTTTGGGCATGTTGACCTACGAACAAGCCCAAAAACTCAAAGAAGCAGGCTGTTTTGCTTATAACCACAACCTTGATACATCGGCTGAATATTACGATAAAGTCATCACCACACGGACTTATGATGACCGTTTGAACACGTTGGACAATGCCCGCAAAGCGCAACTAACGGTGTGTAGCGGTGGTATCATCGGCTTAGGTGAAACGAATGAAGACCGTATCAAAATGTTGCATACTTTGTCAACCTTGCCAACACATCCTGATTCAGTGCCGATTAACGCTTTGGTGGCTGTAAAAGGTACGCCGCTTGAAAA
>JAYTMI010000622.1:0-2999 GCA_043728625.1 Saprospiraceae bacterium
ATTGGACAGGAGACTTCGTACATGAACGTTTAGAGTATGAGGGCGAAGTGAAGCCCTTGAAAAGTGATCTGTTGCATTATACATACAGTTCCTTTTCACAATATGATAATAAAATGCGCAATTATGGAACTTTGGGTGCAAAAGATATGTTTTCAAAAGGAAAGCATTTGAGTTGGGGATTCATGGTTTTGAAAGTGTTTTTTAAGTTTTTCAGTGTTTATATCTTGAAATTAGGTATTTTAGATGGTTTAGAAGGACTCAACATTGCTTATGAATCCGCTAAAACCATCTATTGGAAATATGATGTTTTGCAAGAGCTTTATAAGAATAAAGCATGAAGGAAAGAGAGGTAGCGCAAAATGTCTCATCAAAAAGTAAGTGAGTAAGGTTTTTTCATACATTCTAAGTTGAGGGGTAGCCACGTTAGTGGCTCCCTTTTTTTTGTGTTTTACTGAGGGGGGTGGTCTTTACGTAAATTTTCTTTTTCTTTGCCACAGCGTATGACATTCATACGTTCACAAAACGAGCAAAAAATGCCCAAACTTACTTGGATTGGTAAAGATAAAGTCATTCACCACGACCGTGATGTGCCTTTTCGCGCCTTAACTCACAACTACGGTTTTCACAATGGGACACAATCCAATGCCGCGACCAATAGTGGTAATAAAGTCATTCATGGTGACAATCTCGAAGCATTGAAGTCCCTTTTGCCCCCATATCAAGGAAAAATCAAGTGCATATATATTGATCCACCTTATAATACGGGCAATGAAGGCTGGGTGTATAACGACAATGTCAACGACCCTAAAATCAATAAATGGTTACACACAGTGGTCGGTAAAGGCGGTGAGGATTTGGACAGACACGACAAATGGCTCTGCATGATATACCCGCGTCTGAAACTGTTGCATCAATTGCTTTCTGCTGATGGGGCAATTTTTATTTCTATTGACGACACAGAACAGGCACATTTGAGACTTGTGTTGGATGAAATTTTTGGAGAACAGAATTTTGTCAATAATATTATTTGGCAAAAAAAATATACACAAAGCAACGACGCTAAGTATTTATCAGACACCCATGACTTTATTATTTGTTATGCAAAAGACAAATCGAAGTTGACTATCAATCTTTTAGGTCGAAATGAAAAACAACTGTCTGCTTATAGAAACCCAGATAATGACCCACGGGGCGTTTGGAAAGCCACGCCTTTAACCGTTAAAACGCCTTCAAAAGACTATATTTATCCGATTGAAACGCCGAGCGGGAAAATCGTTCTGCCGCCCAATGGTCGGAGTTGGATGTATTCAAAAAGCCGTTTTTTAGAAGATTTGGCAAAAAACAGCATTTGGTTTGGTGTAAAAGGCAACAACGTACCCGCCAAAAAATCTTTTCTTTCAGAAGTCAAAAAGGGAGTTACCCCTAAAACAATATGGTTTTATGACGAGGTGGGGCATAACCACGAAGCCAATGAAGAACTGAAACGGTTTGAATTGGATGCGTTTTTTTCAACACCAAAACCTGTGCGTCTGATTGAACGCATCGTCCAAATGGCAACAAATGCACAGGCAAACGACCTCATCCTCGACAGTTTTGCCGGCAGTGGCACAACGGCACACGCAGTCCTAAACCTCAACAAAGCCGATGGTGGCAACCGCCAATTTATTTTAATCGAAATGGAAGATTATGCCGAAACTCTGACCGCCGAGCGTATCAAAAAAGTCATAAATGGCTATGGAAATGCTGTGGGTACTGAGGGGGGGTTCGATTATTTTACATTGGGTTAAAAGGTAGCAAATGAAATCTAAAAGGTCTTTTTTTTCGTAAATTGTGTCATAAGCTCCTTTTATACTGAGGGGGGTAAAAGTTGAGATATTGTATCCTAACTTTTTAAAAACGGAAATTATGAAACCACTCTTACTACCTATTTTTTTACTCATTTCTGCTACTATTTTTTGTCAAAACATAATAGGTACTGTTTTAGACGAAGCAAAAAAGCCATTGGAAACGGTTTACGTTCTCAACCTTAAAACCAATAGCCACGCACATACCAATGAGGCAGGTTTTTTCAATATCAATCAAACGAACAAGGGCGATACGCTGAAAATAGGGCTATTGGGCTATAAATCACGTTTTTTTGTTGTGAAAGAGCTACAAACGCCTTTGCAAATCATGCTCAATAAAACAGTTTTTGAATTAGATGAAATAACCATTAATGCCTCGCCCAAGTCATCAAACGTCATTTCTGATATTGATATCAAACTCAATCCTGTCAATTCATCGCAAGAGATTTTGAGGAAAGTCCCTGGTTTGTTCATCGGACAACATGCGGGCGGCGGTAAGGCAGAACAAATGTTTTTACGTGGTTTCGATATTGACCACGGCACGGACATCAATATTACGGTGGACGGAATGCCCGTCAACATGGTCTCTCACGCACACGGGCAAGGCTATGCAGATTTGCACTTTTTGATACCTGAAACAATCGGTAAATTGGATTTTGGCAAAGGCACATATTATGCCGATAAAGGCAATTTCACAACGGCTGGCTATGTTGGTTTTTCGACAAAAGATAAATTGGAAAGCAGCACCGTGACAGTTGAAGCGGGGCAGTTTAATACCATGCGCACGGTTGGTTTGTTCAAATTATTGGACGGGGAGAACAACAAAAACGCATATATCGCTACTGAATATTTGGCGACAAATGGACCTTTTGAGTCACCTCAAAACTTTAATCGCTTGAATTTGATGGGAAAATATTCTGTTATTCTACAAAATCAAGATAAAATCACTTTTTCGGCTTCGCATTTTAAAAGCAAATGGGACGCTTCGGGTCAGATTCCACAACGTGCCGTTGATGCGGGATTGGTCTCACGCTTCGGTGCGATTGACAATACTGAGGGGGGCAATACGCAGCGTTCAAATGTCAATTTTCAGTTTAACAAACGGATTGACAATAATAGTTTTGTGAAAACAACGGCTTATTTCAGTCAATATGC
>JAYTMI010000623.1:0-2145 GCA_043728625.1 Saprospiraceae bacterium
TAGCTATAAATATTAAAACTTTTACCCCCCCTCAGTAATTTTGACTCTTTATTTAAAAATTTGCCAAAACTCTGCAAAATCAATACTTTATACTCATTACTATTATTAAGACGCAGACAAACAAAAAGGTTTCTCCTTTTTTAGTTAATGAAATTTTAAACTTTACAAATACCTGTTTTCCGAATTATTATTAAAAGAAGTGCAAAATTACAAAATGGTTGTGCCTAACAAAGGCAAATGACTAAAAAATTTTATTCTGTTTTTTAAAACCGATCATAATAAACGTTCATTAACGATTCGGATTAAAAACACTTTCTATGGGTATATGCCCACTTTATGGTTGATTTTTCACCTCTCCAATGGGTCTTACCTTCATCTCCATATTCCGTTCTTGCTGATTTACAGGCAATAGTCCTGCTTTCAACAAAATCGTTTGACCAATCTCACCATATATAAAGGTGGTAAAACCCGTAGCCAAACCGGTCCGCCTCTCGCGTTGAATCATATAGACGGCTCTACTGAGGGGGTACTTGCCTTCAACCAAATTGAGTTGATAGGGTTTGTAAAAAACTTTTTCACCTTGGCGTGAAATGCTGACAAGGCGTGTTTTTTTCAAATACTCATGCGTAACAGGGTCGTCAGAGTCTGAAATCCAACTCCAACCAATGACACCTATCGCATTTTCATGTGTTGAGACATAATTGACTGCTTCAAGGTTCGATTTCAATGAATAAGCATTCTTAGGCATCGCTTTTTCGCCTGACATTTTGAGTAAATAACTCACTGTCCCAGAGTTGGGATTGTCAAAAACAATGGAAATATCGCCTGAACGTTTGCTACTGATTTGTGACCAATTTGTTATTGTTCCTTTCAATATGCCAAGTACCTGCTCATAAGTCAATGCCGTATCTCGATTGCTCGGATTCACAATAAGGGCAATGGCATCAGTACAAATCTGCGTTTGCAAAGGCACATAGTTCATACTTTTGAAAGCCGCCATTTCCTGTTCAGCCAATTGTCGCCCAATCATAATGACTTTTGCACTATCATTATAAAGGTCTTGAATACAGTCATATTCAGAACGTTCACGTACCGTCAGGTGTACTTTTTCGTAGTGATGTTGAAAAATATCCGCTTCCGCCAGAGCAATCGGTGTCAACGTTTCGTCAACCGAAACATTAATTTTGCCCGATACGGGGGTATCTATCTCTTCGCCTGACGATGCCGATTGATTGGCACAACCCATTGAAAAACAAACAATTACGGTTAAAAACAAAACCCATTTTTTCATTTCTGTCTGATTATTTTTAGTTTTCTACAGAGGACTTATCCATCCCCTTACGCGCTCGATACATCCGGAACAGACCATATATTATGCATAAACTGCCAAAGACCCATCCGAATGCTTTACTGCCCGTCATTATTAAACCCGCATCTGTCGTAAGGACAACCATGCCGAGTACCAAATAGCCTATGGATATAAACATCCTAAAATAAAACGGCAACATACTTTTTCTTTCCTCGCTCATAATTCTTAATTTTTGGCAAAAATAGAAATTTTATTAGGAGTTAAGGGTTGAGGGTTAAGACTTATTTTGAAAAATAATGCTCAACCCTGATTTCCCAAGACATATTTATTCCAATCTAAACTTTATCGGCAAGGTGAAAGCCACTGAAACCGCTTTGCCATTTTGTTTACCCGGATTCCATTTAGGCATCAGTTGAATCACCCGTACAGCTTCTTCATTCAAACCGCCACCTAAACCTCTTTTTACCACAACATCTCTAATTGTACCATCTCTGCCGACGACAAAACCGACATAAACCGTTCCTTCAATAGCACTTTCACGAGCAATTGCAGGGTATTTTATATTGTCGGACAAAAACCGATACAAGGCTTTAAGACCATCTTTGAACTCTGGTTGTTGTTCGACAACGATGAATTCAGGGTCATCAACCACTTTTTTATCTTCTTTTTCAGGCGGCGGCGGCAAAGAGACTGTTGGTACTGAGGGGGGTATATATGCCGTTGTTTTTTCTCCTTCCACGTTTTTGTTGCCAATTTGAATAGATGAATCAGAGGGTGGCACGATGAGTGGCGGCTCTTTTTCTGTTTCAAGTGTTACCCTCGGCACTGAAAAACGC
>JAYTMI010000624.1:0-2669 GCA_043728625.1 Saprospiraceae bacterium
CCTGCTTTACCTGTAAGGATTTTGTCCCCTTTTACCAAATCAGCATCTGCCCAATGATAGAGATGATGCCAACCCATAGCCGCACCAATCCCGACAATAGCAATACCAGCCAAACCAATCGGTAAGAACAAACCCATCGCTTCCCAAATACGTTTGAATGCTGTATGCCAACCTGCATACATTGTAATGGTTGCAGCCGTTACAAAAATAGACATGAATGCAATACCGCCAAAAAAGGCAGAGTTGTGCAGAAGGTTAGTCCAAAAACGGGTGTGATGTTCCGTTGGGTCAATAAAAAATGATGCCGCCAGTGATATAACCCCTAAAGCCATAAAACTAAACAACACATTTTTTTGCTTTGTCTCGAACGCAAACTGTTTCATATTAAGACATTAAACAGCGACATTTAATTTCGCCGAATTATTTTTAACTTATTGATTTCCAAATTATTAGCTCATTATAGATTATTTTTTCAAACAATTTATAATTTTTACTGAGGGGGGTGTTTTAACGACGATGACCTGTCGAATGACCACCCGCTGCGGGTACTGTTTCTACTTTTGTTGCAGGTACAGGTTGTGTTGCCTTCGTTTTTGCTGCTGACAAAACTTTCATCATAGAATCAGATACTGCTTCTTTGGGTTTGAATGTATTCCAAACCTCATCGTATTGAAGTTTTTTCACTTCTGCTTCGCATGAACGAATATAGTGAATAACATCCCAACGTTCTTCATAGCTTAATTTGTCAGAATAACCACCCATAACATTTTTACCATACATAATACCATGATATAAGCGACCTACATTACCATTCGCAAAAGTATCAAGCGTTAAGTTTGCTGGTTGTGCAGGGTATTTACCATCATCTCGCACCAAATAACCATCACCCGCACCTTTTGCACCGTGGCAAATACCACAATATATCGTGTATAACTCTTTACCTTTTGCCAAACGTTCTTTCGTGATTGGAAAAGGATTCGTTGTGATTTCACGAGTCGCTCTTGTACGTTCTTCTTCATTATCAGAATAATAATAAGGTACACTGCCGTTCATAGGTGTTGAGATACCCCTGTCACCACCGTTGAGGTGAGACATATAGTCAGCACTGTAACCATGCGCTGCCATACCTACTGAACCACGCGGAATTGTACCTTTTATCGGCAAACGTGGTGTACCCCACAACTGTGTAACCGTTCTGACACTGCCCTCATTCCAAGTATGGAGAGAATATTCGTCAATTTTGTTCGGTTCGTAAGCGATAGAGTGCGCCATATCGGGCATATACTCATGCCCAGTAGCGTTGCCATGCGCAGGAGAACAAGCCTCGAACGCAAATGCTGCAAGCGTTGCAGCCAATAATCCGCCTAAAAATTTCTTATTCATTTCGATTTATTTTCAGAGACTTTTAGTCTAAAAATTTCTTTAAAATGCCATTTTTCTATTGATTATTGAGAAATGTTTATTGCTTATTGAGAAATGATCAATAAACAATCATAAATAATCAATCCTTATATTAACTTTTGGTTGATTTCCGAAGCACCAGAAGTGCTTAGAAAACTCTTGAAAGTATCCACTTCTGCTGAACTTGCACCCGTCACGTCAAATGCCACACAGAATTTATCGTCTGTGATACGGTCGTCAAGCGTTGGATTTTCGATGCCAGGTCCCATTCCGCAAATCGTATAAAATGTTACAGTCATACCAATTGAAGCAAAAAGTACTGTCAACTCGAATGTTACAGGAATAAACGCTGGCACAGGCCAATAAGGTTTGTTGCCAAAAATGATGGGCCAATCACTCCAAAAAGCCCAAGTCATAAACAAGAAGCCTGTTAACAATCCAATCGCACCATAGATAAAACCGGCTTGATGCAAACGAGATTCAGACAAGTGTAACTTCGGGTCAAGACCATGCACAGGGAATGGCGAGAAGACATCCCAAATATCGAGGTGCGCTTTATTGGCTTTCGTCACGGCTGACAACAACTCCGTTTCGTCGTTGTATAAGCCAAAAAGAATTTGTTTATTATAAAATTTCATTGTATAGAGAAATTTAAATCTTTCAAAAGTTGACGATACAACTTTATGAAAGTTTAAAACTTTCGTAAAGTTTGTTCCGTATTTCGAGATTTGATATTCGTTAATCAATATTCGATATTCAAATTAATGGTGTGCGTGCTCTTCTTCTTCATCGTGTCCGTGTCCATGTGCGGCTTGGTCAGCGACGGTGTTGTGCGTAATATATTGATCGCCCATTGTTTTCAAGATTGACTTAATCTCAGCAATCGCTACAACAGGTGCAATACGTGTAAATATCAAGAAACAAGTAAAGAACAAGCCTAAAGAACCAACAAACAAACCAATTTCTACCCAAGTTGGTGAATAATAACTCCAAGAAGATGGGAGATAATCACGTGCTAATGTCGTTGCGATGATAACGAAACGCTCGAACCACATACCAATATTGATAAATATAGACATAAAGAATGTCACCCATATATTCCGGCGTAGATTTTTACTCCAAAACAATTGTGGTGAAACGACATTACACAACATCATACCGAAGTAAGCCCACCAATAGATACCAAATACACGATTGTAGAAAGCGAATTGCTCGTAAATATAGCCAGAATACCATGAAATGAACAACTCTGTCAAATATGCCACACC
>JAYTMI010000625.1:0-3927 GCA_043728625.1 Saprospiraceae bacterium
CATCACGTTGCGCCCAGCACACAAAATTTCGCCTTCGTTTTCTTTGTAATTACCATCACTCGGGTCAATCATGACCTCAACACCATTGAGAATCGGACCAACGTAACCCAATTTCGCACCTCCTTTTTCAAATGTCGTAATAGCAATACCGGGTGAAGTTTCTGTCATACCATATCCTTCACGTACAGGAACACCTGCTGCAGAGAAAGTCCGCGCAATCTTAACAGGACACGGCGACGCACCCACCACAATACCTTTGACAGAGCCGCCCAAAGCCTCACGCCATTTTTTGAAAATAAGTGCATCAGCGATGCCCATTTTGAATTTTTTCCAACCTGTATATTCTTTGTCGTACTCATAATCATTGGTCAGAGCCAAAGCCCAAAAGAAAAGCGCACGTTTAGCACCCTTCAGTTCAAGCCCTTTATTGTATATTTTTTCATAAACCTTCTCCAAAAGACGTGGTACGCAGGTAAAGAAATGCGGTTTCACGGCTTTCAGATCACCTTCATCGCCGCCTAAATTATCAACGCCAACGAAGGTCACTTGTCCACCGATGTACATGTAGGCATAAGAGCAAACGCGTTCAAAAATATGGTTTAAAGGTAAAAAACTCAACCCTCTGTCACCAGGCTTCATCGGGATAAGCGGTCTGGTTGACTCAATGTTTGCAATAATATTATCGTGGCTCAACATCACACCTTTAGGGTTGCCCGTTGTGCCTGACGTATAAATAATCGTAGCCAAATCATTGGGATGTACCGTTGCTTTGATGCGTTCAACTTCTTTTTGTTCCCCCTCAGTATCTTCTTCATTTTGCCACAAATCTGACCAAAGCGGTGCATAATCCACTTTATCAAATGTATAAATCGAGGTCATAGACGGTACAGACGCTTGTGCTTTTTTTACTTTTTTATAGATAGACTCCGCCGCATCATCGCCGACAAAACACATTTTTACACTTGCTTCATTGAAAATGTACTCATAATCCGTACTGGCAATCGTTGGATAAACAGGCACATTACAAACGCCTATTTGTGCCATACCTAAGTCCAAAGCCACCCATTCAGGGCGATTTTTTGAAATAACCGTCCCAATCATGTCCCCTGGATGCAGACCAAGACGCAACAAGCCGCGACTGATTTTGTTTGCCAAATCAATCACTTCGGCGGTAGAATACCGCAAGACCTCTTTGCCTTCGTGTCGGTAAATGTAGGCAACGTCTTGTGGGTAATGTTCTTGTTGATAATAAATGAAATCAAAAATACGTGTTGGATTTTGCATACTCGTTGTTTAGTTGTTGGTTATTGGTTATTGGTTACTGGTAAAAAACCAATAACCAATAACCAACTATGATTCAATAAAATTTCAGGTTGAAAGTAAGGGTTATTTTCAAGACTGAAAAAAGAATGGATATAAAGTGATAAAAAGTTTTTACCCCCCTCAGTATTTTGAGGAAATTCGTTTGATTTTTGTAAAAAAAACCAAATTGAGGCATTACATTTTTACTTTTGCGCTTTAAACAACGCATAGCGCAACTTTTGTATGAAAAACTATCAATTATTGATGACCAAACTCTTTGAAGATTGGTCGGGCGAAGCCGCCACACAAATGGATCAAATCGCACAAGCTGGCAGCGACCGCCGATATTTTCGGATTCATGGTGCCTCAAAGTCTGCTGTCGGCACTTATAACGCAGAATATAAAGAGAACAAAGCCTTTATTCGTTTCACACAACATTTTTGGAACAAAGGACTACCTGTGCCTGAAGTCTATGCCGAAAGCCTTTTGAATGGCGTTTATCTGCAAGAAGATTTAGGCGATGCCCAATTATTCAATTTTTTGCCGCCTTTTGGCGAACCTTGGAACGATGATGTGATTGGTCTCTATAAAAAATCGGTAACGGCACTGGCAGATTTGCAAATTCGAGGCGGCGAAGGTTTGGACTATTCAGTTTGTTATCCGCGTGATGCTTTTGATAAGCAGAGTATGATGTGGGATTTGAATTATTTCAAGCATTATTTCCTCAAACTCGCCAAAGTCCCTTTCGATGAACAAGCCTTAGAGGACGATTTTCAGAAGTTCACCAACTACCTTTTACTTGCCGAATGTAACTACTTTTTGTTCCGTGATTTCCAGTCGCGCAATATTATGATAAAAGACGGCAATCCCTATTTCATTGATTATCAAGGCGGTCGGCGTGGTGCTTTGCAATACGATGTCGCTTCGCTGTTGTATCAAGCAAAGGGCGGCGTACCCCCCTCAGTAAAAAAGGATATTTTTGAGCATTATCTCGATAAAGTGCAAAGCCTTGTGTCCGTTGACCGTGCTTTTTTTACAGATATGTATTATGGCTACGTGCTTATTCGCTGTTTGCAAGCGTTAGGGGCTTATGGTTTCAGAGGATTGTATGAGCGCAAAGAACATTTTTTGTCGTCTATTCCGTTTGCCATCAATCAAATTGAAGACATTCTGGGGTTTATAAAAATGCCTGTCAAGTTGCCCGAATTGTTCAAATGCCTTGAACTCATCGTCAAAAGCGACCAATTTGAAGGTTTTGACAAAAAGAAATACGCCAATAGTCCACTCTCTGTCCAAGTCAATTCTTTTTCTTATTTGAAAACAGGCTATCCAACCGATTCTTCTATGAACGGCGGCGGTTTCGTCTTCGATTGTCGTTTTATTGAGAATCCGGGACGTTACGACGAATATAAACGGTTGACAGGCAGAGACAAACCCGTCATTGATTTCCTCAAAACGAATGGGCAAATGGACAATTTCCTACAAAATGTCTTTGGCATCGTTGATAAAGCCGTTGAAACCTATCTCGAAAGGCAGTTTTCAAGCCTGATGATCAATTTTGGTTGTACAGGCGGTCAACATCGTTCCGTTTATGCTGCCGACCAATTGGCAAAACATTTGGCTGATAAATATGGTGTGCAAGTCGCTTTACAACATATTGAGCAAGAGAAAAAGGGGTGGGTGAATTAGAATGAAACAGAGGGAGACAAGGGTTGAATTGCCCCCCTCAGTATCCAAGTCTGAAAAGAATTTTCATTTGGTTTTCACAATCCGTTTAATTGCCTGTTTTTCTTTACCGATAAACCGAACGAGGTAAGTACCTTGTGCCCAATCATGCGTATCAAGCGTCACCGAAGTAAGGGCATCGGTTAAGTTCTTTTGATGTATTAAATGACCAACGGCATCAAACACTTGTATTTGTTGGAAATTGAGGCTTAAATCTTCAAATTGAAAATGTACAACATCGCGTAGAGGATTCGGATAAGCTGTAATGTGGTCATCGGTTTTCAGTGGCTCAAATACTTTTGTTAAGACATCATAGCGCCACAGTTCATATGAGGATTTAGCGTCTTCGGCAGCAAAATAAAGTGTATTGCCATCTACCAAAAGTGGTGTTGCATTCGAGGATGCGGCACCCAGATTGATGTCAGCAGTCATTTTTGTACCTGCTACTGTACCATCTGTTTCCCATAGTTCAGTTCCTTTATCAACAGAAAAACCTGAAAAATAGACCTTGCCGTTTAATACTCGAATATTAGTGTTACGAATGTCTTGTACCAGAGGCATCGTTCCCGCCTCCGTTCCATCACTGACCCATAAGTTAAGATGATAAGTGGCATCAATGGCGACAAAAAAGAATTTATTAGCAGTAGATACAGGACTTGTAATATCGGATATACCTTGTGTGGTCAAGGGATAAACACGTGTTGTGCCTGTATCTGTTCCATTGCTACGCCAGAGTTGTGTCACCCCTGTGCTGATGTTAGCAATGAAATAGGCGTAATTGCCAAATCTGAAAAACTGACGAGGGATAGAACCCGTTGTACCATCGGCTATCTTTTTGACCAACCGAGTACCTGCATTTGTACCATCGCTGCGCCATAATTCGCCACGTACATTATAATT
>JAYTMI010000626.1:0-2138 GCA_043728625.1 Saprospiraceae bacterium
GCCCAAGAGCATTTTGCGATTGCCGTGCGTATCGAGTAGTAAAAGTGCCTCCTCAAAACGGGGGTCAAGATTGGTTAAATATTGCAAATTGGCGCAGTGCTCTCTATCGGCAAACACCAATAATACGTCATAGCCCAACTCCTTCATTTGGGCGATTGTGGCGGCAAAACGAGCCTCAAATACTGAGGGGGGTATGTCGGGCATTTCAGCACATTTGCCGAATTCGGGTAGTTCGACTTGTTGGAGGGTGATGTTTGGTTTTATCATTTAATGTTTAATTAATTCCATTGCTTTTTAATAGCTCAGAAAGTATACTATTTTTTTTAAAGAAATTTTTAATTGTATCGACATCACCGACATCACCTCTATACCACTCAATTTCTATATTCGAGTTGATTATTTTCTTTATAATAATAATGTCTTCTTGAGTAAGTTCATACTGTTTGTTTTGGGCAAAAGTCAATAATTTTTCAGTGGCTAATACTCTACCAATAGGATTATAACCTATCAAAACATTTTTCACTATATCTATTCTGTTTAATTTTTCCCAGTCTTCTATTCTAAACGTATCAGTTATAAGCCCTAATTCTTCATTATAACTGTAATGATTAATAGGGTTTATCATATACAAATATAGCTTTTTAGTTAGGCTATCAGAAAATTCTAAGTTTTGTAATTTACCAAATTTGGTTTCTACTGAATTTTTATATTTTTCAAAATAAATTTTATTTTCAATATTAAAAGTATAGCAATTGCCCTCAGGTGTTTTATGAATTTGCCATTGTTTAAGCAATTTGTTAATACCAATTTTAATGATTGTATCTTTTTGTGCTAAAAAATCTAATATATCATAATCTTCGCGGTATAAAAAAATGTAGAATGAGATGATTTTTTTTTCAAGCGCACATACAGTAAAATAGTAAGTTGTATGTCCCCCACCTAATTGAAAGTTAAAACGTTTCATACCAAATTCCAATGAATCGGTATAATTTACTTTAGGGTGCCAAATATTTTTAATTTTCTCAATATTAGAAATTTCATCAAATTTATTTTCATCAATAAATTTCATTAAAATTTTAAAATTGCGTTTATCAGCTTTCAGCGACCGTTTATTTAAATTAGTTAAATCAGTTTTAAAAAAATCATATTGAGCATTGATATTGATTGAATTAAATATTAAAAATAATATTGAAACATATTTCATAAGCTATTTTAGGTTTAAAATTTAGAAAAATACTGAGGGGGATAAAATCACAACCCAATAACCTGTCTTTCAATAATTCTTTCTACTTCATTTAAATTCAATACTTTAATAGTGGCTTCGCCAATTGTGGTTTTGGCAAATATAGCCCCATCAATAAGTTCAAAATGCTCTTTCCATATATCTGTACGTGGGTTGAAAAGACGAATAAAAAACCGGTCAGGCAAAAGCATTGTGCCAATATTACTTCCTTTATGAATATTGCACAACAAACAAGATAAAGCTAAGTTGGAGAGTATGGTTTTACCACCATGTTTTAAACTGATAATATGGTCAATATGGTAAGGGTAAAAACCATCATGTAGAGGCAAGAGGCAATATTCGCAACAAAATTTGGCACGTTTGATAACGAGTTCTCTCAGTTTAGGGGAAATATATCGGCTCATGCAGCAAGGCGTTGTCTTGCACGGGCTTTCGCAAGACGCATTAAATGCTCAATGAGCATGAATTGTTGTAACTCATGTTTTTCTTTTTCATCTAAATTGTCTTCTTGATTTTTCCGAACAAGTTCTTCCAATCTTTTAACAGATTTTTCAGAAGGACGGAAAGCCAAAATCTGTTCCGGGTGCGGGGCAGAAGTGATAAAATCTACTATTTCGTCAAACGCTCGATTGGATACCATTTCACACTTTTTTTTAACAAAAATACACTCATTTTATTGAAAAACAAAAAAATACTGTAGGCAATTTCACCCCTTCCTCAACTCCAAAACCGTAATCTCAGGCGAAATGCCCACACGCCCCGAAAAACCCAGAAAGCCAAAACCTCGATTGATGTGCAAATAACGACCATTTTCTTCATATAAACCGGCCCATTTTGGATAACGGTATTTGATTGGACTCCATTTAAAGCCCTTGATTTCGACGCCCATTTGTGC
>JAYTMI010000627.1:0-2534 GCA_043728625.1 Saprospiraceae bacterium
TTGAATCACTGGTATATTAACCATAAAAATGAAAGATATGACAACCATACTCGTCACAACCGATTTCTCTACAAATTCAAAAGCAGGTATCCGCTTTGCTTTACAATTAGCTTCGCAAACGCCTTGTAAATTGGTTTTTTATCATGCCTTAGAATTATTGACACCGACAGCCTGGCGCAAAGAAGATGCTATTAAATTTGTAGAAAATGCGGTCAAAAAGGTTAATAAAGAATTAGACAGTTTTATCAAACCAATCTTCAAACAGACCAAAATTCAACCGAATACTTATGAAAACGTTGTTGATATAGGCATGGGTGTAGATAGTATGATTGTCAATTACGCAAAGGAAATTCAGGCAGATTACATCTGTATGTGTACCAGAGGAGCTGGAACTTTGAAAAAACTGATTGGCACCAATGCTTCAACTTTGGTCAATACATCGCCTATTCCTGTGATTATTGTGCCGCATAATTATCGTATAAAACCTATCACAAAAGTAGGTTATGCTTCAGATTTTGAAAATATTGATAAAGAATTGAAAGCCGTCATAACCTTTGCAACTGCCCTAAATGCACCCGTTGAAGTCTATCATTTTTATTATCAATTGCATAAAACGGATAATAAAGAAGCTTTTGAAGCCATCAAAACAAAATATGAATCAGAAAAAGTAACTTTTCTTGTTCCAAAACTGCAATTAGCGGATTCTCTTGTCAAAAACCTACAACACGCAGTTGAAAACAAGAAACCAACGCTATTGGTCATGTTCACAAAATATAAAACGAACTGGTTTGAGCGTTTCTTTTTTGAAAGCAAAACGGCTGAAATGACTTACGACATTAAGATTCCTTTGCTTGCCATTAGAAAGTAAAAAACATAAAAAAAGGCTCAAAATACTGAGGGGTCTCATTTTTCTATTATTTTTGGAATATGAATGAAAATGCAACCAATATCTCATCCCTTTCTATCCGACAATTGGCTTTTATATTAATGATTGCCTTAATCGGAAGCCTTATTTTTTGGCAATTAAAAAACTTCATCCCTGCTTTTTTGGGTGCTTACACTTTGTATGTTTTATCCCGAAAATGGATGTTTAAGTTAACAAAAAAACTCAAAGGACGAGCCGCTTTGGCGGCTTCCTTGTTGATGATAATGTCTTTTGTCATCATACTTTTGCCCATCAATGGTTTGTTAAGTATCCTTTCTTCTCGCATTTTGCCAGCGATCAAACATTCGAATGAAGTATGGGCTTCAGTCGAGTTGCTGATTCATAATTTGGAACAGCGATATGGTTTTATCATTCTCAGTGAACAAAATATCAGTAACTTAGGCGATTGGGGCATGACTGAAATGCAAAAAGTGGTTGGTGCAACTTTCAATGGTTTGATAACGGTCATTGTCATGTATTTTATCTTGTTTTTTATGCTTACCGAAGCCCGAACGCTTGAAAAAGTCCTATACAAGTGGTTGCCTTTGAAAGAACAAAGCGCCCTTCATTTAAAAAAAGAACTCAATAATTTAGTTGTTTCTAACGCCATTGGCATCCCACTTGTCGCTTTGATACAAGGTATATTTGCCTTCATTGGCTATTGGATTGCGGGTGTTGGAGAACCGTTTGTTTGGTTTATCGCAACGTGTGTGGCGGCAGTTATTCCTGTTTTGGGTTCCGCTTTAGTCTATGTGCCGCTTGGTATTATGCTTATTGCACAAGGTCAGACAACATGGGGCGTTTTTTTGCTTTTATATGGTTTTCTTGTTATTGGTTCAGTTGATAATATTTTTCGGTTTTGGCTTCAAGAAAAGATAGGTAATATTCATCCTTTGATTACCATTTTTGGGGTCATTATAGGTCTCAATCTTTTTGGTTTCATTGGTTTGATTTTTGGTCCAATTTTGATTTCACTCTTTTTATTATTGATTGAAATTTATCGACAAGAGTTCAATGAAAAACGGGTCGAAGAAATCGAAACCTGATACTCGCCCTTGTATTTGAATGATAAATGGACGAATTTTGTACTTTTAATAATCATTTTCACTAAAAACGCATCTTATGAAAACAGTAAAAGAGCTCAACGACGACATTCTAAAAATGACAATGACAATTGAAGAACAACATCCTGAATTGTCGAAATATTTAGAAGAAATGCCCATCACGATTCCCAATGTGGCTGACCCACATATTGATAGGGAAACGCTCCTTGAATATCACGAATCTTTGGTGACTTTAATGAAGCAATATGAGGTCAATCATCACGAATAAAGGACGTTTCAAAATGCCCCCTCAGTATTCTATCAACCAAATGACGGGGTGATTGTCAATCAACCCGTCATTAATCAGTTAAAAAACTATGAAAGTAGCTGTATTTAGTACAAAACCCTACGACCGCACGTACCTCGATAAATTCAATATAGACAATCAACATGAACTTATTTATTTTGATGCTTCGTTGAATATCAACACGACAAATTTAGCCATCGGTTTTGAAGCCGTTTGTGTATTCGTTAGTGACAAAATTGATAGAGAAACGATTGGGAAA
>JAYTMI010000628.1:0-3548 GCA_043728625.1 Saprospiraceae bacterium
GACACCCCTTTTTCACGCAATTTGAAAGGCGCAAAAAAGAAATAATGCCAAGTCAATACATCAAACCGAGCGCGTTTATAGTCAGCCGTTGCGGGATACATAAATACGTTCGTTCCATCAAAATAGACACTTGTGCCGTTTTCAAAAGCTAATTTGACTTTACCTGAATTTGTTTGGGAAGTTAAAGTAGCCTTCAAAGTCGTTTTACCGCCCCAAATAACTTCAATATCAGCAGAAAGTGCTTTGTGATTGGAAAACGCTTTACTGTTGTGGGCTTTTTCAATCAAAGCGATAAAATCATCCACTTTTTGAGGTTTTGGATTGAAAAGGACTTGCCCAAAAGTAAAAGTGATGCTGAAAAGCAAGAGGATTAAAAGTGTACTTTTTTTCATAAACAAAGAAATTTTGAATTTTATGAGGGCAAAGTTCGCTTTTCAACATCACTAAAATATCACGATGGTCTGATAATTTTAAAATCTATTTCTGACCATAAAAAGCAGCAGTCTGTTTTATCCCCTCAGTATAACTCGTTGGTTTCCATCCAAATTGCTTTTCAAATTTCGTAGAATCGAAATGATAATTCACTTCGTATTGATACAACATCTCCTGCATTTCTCTTAAAACAGGTATAAAAATGCCCAAAATACGGTTCATCGTTTTACCAAAAATCATTGTTTTAGGTTTAATACCATATTCAGCGGCTGCCATTTCGATGAGTTCACGACCTGTTGGTGCTGGGTTTGAAGTTGGTAAATGCCAAATTTGATTCCATGCATTTGTATCAGATGAAAGGTCGGCAAGTGCTTTGCCCAAGTCAGGCGTATAAGTAAAAGAGTGTTTTACATCGTCCCTTATGAGATATTGAGCCGTTTTGCCTTTGGCTAAATTTTCAAAAACCATAGCCGTCAACATACTGAGGGGTGTCGCTGGACCATAAAAATCAGCCGCGCGAGCGATAAGGGCGTTTAGATTACCCTTTTTTGTTTCGTCCATCAGTTGAGTGGCAATTTTGGCGCGAACTTCCCCTTTTTTGCTTGATGGATTATAAGGCGTGGATTCAGTCATAATGCCGTCCACTTTGCCATAGGCATAAACATTATCGAAAAAAATCAACTTGGCACTGTGGTGTTTGCAAGCGTCAATAGTGTTTTGCATCAAAACGGGCCATTCTGCTTGCCAAATTTTAGTTTTATAAGTCAATCCAGCAGTTAAATACACAATGTCTGAACCTTTAATGGCATCAGAAACGGCTTGTGCATTGAGTAAATCTGCTGCGACAAGGTCTGTTATACCTTGAAACGGCTTAGCTGAACGACTGACCAAGCGCACATTCTCACCACGTTTCAAAAGTTCTATTGTTAAATTATTTGCTGTAACGCCACCTGCGCCTAAGATTGTTTGCTTCATTTTTTCTATTTTTAGAATTAAGATAAACGGTTTTTATAGTCTTCATAACCAAATTTTCGAACCAATTTAAAAGTATCGTCTTCAGTCCAAATGCCAATTGAAGGATGTGGAATGCCATTAAACATAGATGTTTTGACCATCGTATAGTGAATCATATCTTCAAAAATAATGGTATCGCCGACGTTTATTTCTTTATCAAAACTGTATTCTGCCATATAATCGCCTGACAAACAGCTTGTGCCTCCGATGCGATAGGTCGGTTTGCCTTCAACGGGGTCGGTTGCCCCGACGATGCGCGGGCGATAAGGCATTTCAAGCGTATCGGGCATGTGCGCCGTAAAACTCGCATCAATCATCAATGTTTTTACGCCGTGATTGTTCACAATATCCAAAACTTTTGACACCAAAACGCCTGTGTTCCAACCCACAGCACTGCCTGGTTCTAAAATGACATCGAGATTCGGATACTTTTCTTTAAAACTTTTTAAGACCTTTATCAAATGGTCCACATTATAGCCTGGGCGAGTCATTAAATGTCCACCACCTAAATTAAGCCATTTCAATTGTGGCAACCAATCGCCAATGATTTGTTCAACGCGTTGAATCAACCCCTCAGTATCCTCCGCACTTGACTCGCATAGAGCATGTACATGTATGCCTTCGATGTCTTCAGGCAATGTGCCTTTGAAATTCTTTAAATCCTCACCCAAACGTCCACCCGCTTTGCTTGGATTATACAAATCGGTTTCAATAACTGAATATTCGGGATTGATGCGAATGCCACAGCTAATTTTATGACTGTCACCTTTGTTCCATTCTTTTACGGAGGGGTGGTAACGATGGAATTGAGACAGCGAATTGAAGGAAATATGGCTCGAAAACCGCATTATATCGTCGAAATCATTGGGAAAATAGACAGCCGCATAGGTATGCGCCAAAGATTTCATTTCTTCAAAGCACAAACGCGCTTCGTACAAACTGCTCGCCGTTGCGCCATCGAGGTACTGCCGAACTAGCGGAAACGACGACCACATCGCATAACCTTTGAAGGCACATATAATATATACGCCCGATTCTGTCTTGACGCGGTTCATCAATTTGAGGTTTTTGCGCAGCCCTTTTTCGTCTAATACATAACAGGGCGCGGGAATTTGAGCTAAATCCATTATTGATTTTTTTTGACCACTGATTGGACGGATGCGATTGGTTTTCACTGATTTTCTTTTAGTTCCTTACAGGATGACAATAGAAAATCAGTCAAAACCACTTGTATCAGTCCAATCAGTGGTCTATTAAATGTTAAAGAAGGGCGAAAATAGGAAATTTGTCATCAAATCATTTTTCATTTTTTTATCCACAAATTAAAATTTAATGAATCTTAATATCATTTTTTGCGTTTTTAGCTTATAAAAGATAGAATTTAAACTGTTTTTGATGTTATTACCGTAAAAATAAGTTTTACCTTTGCGGCTCAACAATCAAACAATGAATTAGCGTTCTATGGAGCTAAACTTAAAATCAACTTTCTCCAATATGAAAAAAGTTCTTATTACCGGCGCGGCTGGTTTCTTGGGTTCGCATTTGTGCGACCGGTTTATTGCCGAAGGCTTTCATGTTATCGGCATGGACAATCTGATTACAGGTGATTTGGCAAATATTGATCACCTTTTCCCACTCAAACGATTTGAGTTTTACCATCACGATGTGTCGAAATTTGTCCATGTGCCAGGTGATTTGCACTATATCATGCACTTTGCTTCTCCAGCGAGTCCGATTGATTATTTGCAAATGCCGATTCAGACGCTCAAGGTAGGTTCATTGGGCACACACAATTTGCTCGGTTTAGCAAAGGCTAAAAACTCTCGTTTTATCATTGCTTCTACATCTGAGGTGTATGGCGACCCGCTTGTGCATCCGCAAGTTGAAGAATATTGGGGTCATGTCAATCCGATTGGACCGCGTGGCGTTTATGACGAAGCCAAGCGTTTTCAGGAAGCGATAACGATGGCTTATCACCGTTATCATGGTTTGGAAACCCGTATGGTACGTATTTTCAACACTTATGGACCGCGTATGCGTGTCAATGATGGACGTGTTTTACCTGCGTTTTTCTCGCAAGCCATCCGTGGCGAAGGTTTGAC
>JAYTMI010000629.1:0-1898 GCA_043728625.1 Saprospiraceae bacterium
GCCCTCGTTTTGAGCTTAGGTTCGAGTATTATTGGGGCATTAATTTTATTGTTTTTGAGTTATTTACTGAGGGGGGTATTTCAGATGCCCGACTTGCCGATGATGATGTTGGGTTATGTCATTTTGACCGTCCTGAACGCATCTTTGCGCTTTTTCGATGGTTGGCAAATGACGCGGCATAATTTTAAAACCTCTATGCTCACAGCCAGTATTTTTGGCGCAACTTATTGTCTATTAACCGTTTTTGTAAAAACATATTTCAATATACTAAGTACAGAAATCCTCGTCTTACTCCAAATACCTGCATCAATTACTGCTTTGTTAGTCATTTTAAAAAGAAACATCAAACAAATAAAATTTGCACCACTTGACCGTCAATGGCTCAAAAAGCTGTTCAATTTTGGACGTTATGGCTTGGGTTCTAATTTAAGTTCCATGCTTTTTCAAAGGGTAGATATATTGTTGTTAGGTGCTTTCATGCCGCCCGCAGCCATTGCCGTTTACAATGTGGCTTCACGTCTTATCAGCTACATTGACTTTCCGTTGAATATGCTCGGTTTGGTTTTATTGCCAAAAATTGCGACTGAAAACAGACAAGGCGGTACGGAGGGAGTCATCCAACTGTTTGAAAAATCAGTTGCAGGACTTTTGGCATTTACCGTACCTGTTACCTTACTCACCATTTTTGGCGCAAAATATTTAGTCATTTTGGTTGCTGGTAGAGCGTTTTTGGATGCGACTATTTTAGTACAAATACTCGCTTTTGCAGGTATTGTGAAGCCGTGGGGAAGGCTTTTCGGAGTCACTTTAGATGCTGTTGGCAAACCCGAATGGAATCTTAAAATGTTGATTTTCAGCATGTTCGTCACTATTTTATTCAATGCGATACTCATTCCACGCTTTGGTACTGAGGGGGCAGCCGTCGCAACGACATCTGCTATTTTTGTAACGATTGGTGTCGGGCAAATTTTGCTGCGTCGTTGGATGAATGTTGATTTCAAACGAACTATTTATGGCGTTTTACCCGCTTATCGTATGGTCTTTTCAAAAATTAAATGGGCATGAAGACTCAAAAACCTTTGGTTTCTATCATCACCGTCAACTATCGGCAAGCCGCCGTTACCGTTGATTTACTACATTCTATCGGTGAAAACACCTATAAAAACGTAGAAGTTATTGTCGTTGACAATGGCTCATTGAAGGATTGTTCTGCTATTTTCAAAAAAGCATACCCCTCAGTAAAAGCCCTTGTGAGTCCCGAAAACCTCGGTTTTGCAGGCGGCAACAACCTAGGCATTGCGGCAGCCACAGGTGATTATTTGTTTTTCATCAATAACGATACGATATTAACAGATGGCTTGATTGAGGCACTGTTGTCACGTTTTTCAACAAACCCCAATATTGGCGTTGTCAGCCCAAAGATTCGTTATTTTGATAATCCTAATGTGATTCAATACGCTGGTTTTACGGAAATGAACCCCTTGACAGGTCGAAATGAGGCCATTGGGAAAAACGAAACCGACAATGGACAACACGACACACCCTACGCCACTGCTTATGCACACGGCGCGGCGATGATGATCCGTCGAAAAGTGCTTGAAAATGTAGGTAATATGCCCGAAGATTTTTTCTTATATTATGAAGAACTCGATTGGTGCGCCCAAATAAAACGCGCTGGTTTCGCCATTTGGTATGAGCCTATGGGCTTGATTTATCATAAAGAAAGCGCAGCCGTTGGCAAAATGAGTCCCTTAAAAATATATTATATCACCCGAAACCGGCTTCTTTTCATGCGGCGTAACGTTAGTGGTTGGCGTTTAGCGACATTCCTCACCTATTTTTATAGCGTCACTGTTCCTATAAAAAGTGTATCTTTCTTGTTGCGACAACAATTTTCT
>JAYTMI010000630.1:0-6879 GCA_043728625.1 Saprospiraceae bacterium
GTCAAGCGAACAATTGATTTTGTTTTTAAACAACGGGCGTGGTCAAATTTCATTTTTAGCAATACATTGAAGCCTAATGACTTCCAAAACAAGGGTTTAGAGGAAATATTACCTTCTGGACGCTATATTCAGTTCGCTGCTTCCGAAAGCAACGAGCCTGCGGAGGAAGATCCAATCTTGCATCGGGGCGTTTTTTCATTGGTTTTGTTAGATCTTTTGCAAAACACAGGCGGCTTTGTGAGCTACCGCGATTTGCACAGCCATATTCAATGCCAGTTGAAATATAAATATGACCAACGACCCAAACTATACGCCCCTGCCGATTTTGCGGTCATGAAAAGTATGGGATTTATCGGCAAATCGGTTGACGAAAAATCGGCGTTTGCGGCTTTAAGTTTCAATAAAGCCATGCGAAATTATCACATCAATCGAGGCGAAATGCACGGCGTTGTAGCTGGTAAAACAACTGTTACTGTTGAGTTTTCAAAGGATAAAGAGTTGGTTGGACGAGTTACGGATGTAGAATTAGATACGGCAGCAGTAGATTTCGATATGGAATCGAAAAAACTATTGGCTCAAAAACCGTTCAATGCACGGCTAAATGGCTTGTCAACACGTCAAATACGCATTTTTTTGAACAATAAAGACGAAAAGCCCCGAGGTACTGAGGGGGTGCCTGCACCGATGATTGACCGGTTGTTGGCAGCATTTTTTGATAAAGAAAATAAAGATTTTATGGCTTTGGTTGAACAGGAAAAGGAAGCGGATTATACATTGGTGTTGTCAAAAGGACGGCTTTATTTAACAAAACCTAATGACATTTTTAGACCTCTTGTCGCACCTGTTGGCGATAATTCGGCAACCAATACAAACGCTGTGGATGCCCTGATACGCAACATTCGGCACATTTCACAATGGCAATATTTGACAGATTTAGAAAACCATTCAGCGAGTGCCTTACCCAAAGATGTTTTGAAAGTTGAGGTATTTGTGGTCGAACAAGATGGTTCGGAAACGCTTTTGCAACGCTCTGATACTGTCACAGACTCCTTTGGAGAGGGGGTGACGGCAACGCTTTTGCAAAAAACGAATTCAGACAGTTGGTTCAGAAATATGAAAGTACGCGTAACGAATCAAACGAATAAGGATTTGTATGTTGGGGCATTTATTCAAGCGCTTGATTTTGGGATTCCTGACTACGATTTGTTCAGCGATAAAGTGGTTATGTTTGAAAAAGGAGAATCTATGTGGTTGCGCCAAGAGAGTAGGAGAGACCCCCAAATCATTCCACTCCAACTTGAAGAGGCGGCGTATTGGTATAATTGGGAACAAACAACTGACATTATCAAGTTTATTTACAGCGTTGACTTGTTTGATGCTTCCGTTTTCAAAATGAATCCACTCACGCTACCTGATACACCCACACGAAGTGCCCCTGTTACACTTAGAGGAGGTATTGGTGCATCGCCAGAGGAAGATGTGGATATCACACAGACTTGGAATGCGCTGAATGTGCCTATTCATGTCAAAAACCCGAGTTTCAATAAGGTAAGTCTCAACGATATGAATGCGATGAAAAATAATGAATCCTTAGCAGAATTTGCTTTGGGGTTGTATGCTTAACAGAAAATCCGTTGTTTATATTAAAAGCCCCCTCAGTATTGGTCAATACTGAGGGGGTGATGTTTGAAAGTTCCCACCGTGGGCATTGTTCCAATTAGTAGATAATTCCGATGCTATATATGCGACCACAGAAATTATCATAGAACGATAACTTTTAACGTAACATATAAAACACACCCAAACGCAAACCATATTGATGAAATTTTTTGTGAATCATACCATCATACATATTCTTACGACCATAGATTTTATAATTTCCAAACAAAACACTTTTATCAGATATTTCTGTAAACGAAGAAATATAAAAAGAAAAACGCTCATCTATTTTTGACCAATACGAGACATCAAAAACACCACTTACAAAAGGACGACCTCTTGAATCGGGCGCACCATAATCATCACCTTCTGTTTCATAATAGATTTTTGTCCGACCTACTTGATTATCGTAAGCGGTTCTCACATCACCCCAACCTGCGGGTACGACTTTATTGACAGATACACCCAAACCCAATGTTAATGCCTGATACTCGTTTGAAAATAAGACGTGATTATATTGCATTGACAAAACCCAATAACGCATACCTTCGCTGTATTTTTCATAAATATCTATTTCTTTCTCTGAAATACTTTCACTTTGTTCTATTTTTAAGCCTTCATCAGTCTTGAAACCGCCATAAGCTAAGGTTGTTTTTAAAAAGGCTTTTGTACTGAGGGGGGTCAATTTACTCAATTCTCCTTTGTAAGAAAGCCTTGGTTTTGAATAAAAAAATGTTGTTTGGGATATAGGATTTTGAACGACGCTAAATTTAGGTACAATATAAGGTGTAAAAGAAATACCCCAACCTTTACCATAAAAATCAAGTGCATCAATATCTAATTTAGATTCTTTTTTCTTTTTGGATGTATAACTTTTAGGTGTAAAAGACTTAAAAAGCCCTAAATTGATTTGTGTTTGAGAAAATTGTTTTTCAATATTTCCAGAAGCTGTATTTGATTGAGTATAAATTTCATAATTGCCTTTAAAAACTATTGAAGGAGAATAATTTTGAGAAAGTCCAGTAATAAAATAGAACCTTTCAGATATTTGATGCCGAAAAGAAAGTGATACAATTCCTGATAAAAAAGGTCTTTGATTGTTATTAAAGCTGCCATTCATCGCTAAATGGCTTCTATTATCGCCAAAACTATAAAAAGCAGGTACTAAATAATTGAGATTTATACCAATTCCTGCAAAACATTCATTTCTACTTGTTTTAAAAATACTATAATAATATTTAGAAGAGAATGAAAAATTTAAAGACAATCCACTTTTGTCATAATAATAAGCATCATAACTTTTTAGCTTATTGCTATCTAATAGGTTTTTATTTAAATCATATCCAATATCCGCTTTGTAGCTTCCTAATGAACCACCAATACTTAAATAAGTCTTGTCAGACCAACTAAAATTACGAGAAATATTTACATCAAATCCAAAAGTTGGTTTTGAGTAAATGTTAAAATCTGATGTATTGGGGTAATTAGGTTTAATATTTTCTTTAAAAGATAAATAAGGCGAAAAAGATAATTCCCAACCATTATTTATAAGCAATGGACTTTGATTTTGAGCCGATAGCTCCTTTCTGTTTACAAAAATAGCTACACAAAGAATGAGTATTTTAAGGTGCATTTTTATTGATTTAATAAATAAAAAAGAAAAACTACCAAGAACAATATAAATTACTCTTGGTAGCTATTTTTTAAAATCAATACCAAATCATTTTTATTGGTACAGAATAATAAGCATTTGAGTTATTTCCCGATTGAACCAAGCCTGTAAAATCATTATTTTTTGCATACCAATATGGAAATGTTATATAATTATTTGCATTAAATGAAAAAAATCGACAAATAATTTTCGAACTCCTTTTGCGCGTTTTAATATTTCCGAAATTCGGGTAGTATCATAATATTCGTTTTATTGAACTACTATTCTTAAACGAAAATAAATGTAAACCCAAAAAAATGTCGGCTAAAAAACTGTTTAAAACAATCTCTTAGCCGACATGAATTTTAGAAATAAGGTAAAACTACTTATAAAAGCTTTATTTCTCCTTGAAAATTAATGCAATAGGCGTACCCGAAAAGTTAAATTTCTCTCTTAGTTTATTCTCCAAATACCGCTTATAGTTTTCTGGAACGTGTTTCGGGTGGTTGCAGAAAAACTGAAAAACTGGGTAATGCAGGTTTTGAATTTGCGTGACGTATTTCACTTTTATCAAATGCCCCCGATGTGCAGGCGGGTGATAATGTGCGGTCACTTCTTCGAGCCAATCGTTCAAAACAGAGGTTTTGATTTTCAAACTGCGGCGTTCAAAAACTTCGAGACCGAGTTCGATGGCACGTAAAATCCGTTGTTTTTCCTTTGCAGAAACAAAAATTATCGGCACATCATTGAAAGGAGAAATGCGTTCTTTGATGACGGCTTCAACGTCACGCGCTGTATTTGCCCCTTTGCCTTCAATCAAATCCCATTTATTGACCAAAATAACCACACCTTTTTTGCGGTCAAGCACCAATTTGAAGATGGACATATCCTGTGCTTCGACACCCGTTTGGGCATCAATCATGAGCAACGCCACATCACATTCCTCAATGGCTTCGATGGCACGCATGACGGAGTAAAATTCCAAATCCTCATGGACTTTTGCTTTTTTACGCATACCTGCGGTGTCCACAATGATAAATTCTTTGTCAAATTTGTTGTAATGCGTATGAATTGGGTCGCGTGTTGTACCTGCGATGTCCGTAACAATCGTTCTTTCTTCGCCCAACAGCGCGTTCAAAAGAGATGATTTACCGACATTTGGTTGTCCGAGAATAGCAAGTTTTGGCAATGTTGTTTCCAAAGGCTCAACATTTTCGATTTTTTCAGCCACGGAATCGAGTAAATCACCCGATCCTGAACCTGAAATGGAAGCAATAAAAAACACTTCTTCGAAGCCAAGACTCCAAAACTCATTAGCCGCCAATTGCAAAGTGGGATTATCCACTTTGTTAACCGCTAAAATCACAGGTTTACGGGTACGGCGCAGCATTTCAGTGATGTCTTCATCGAGGTCGGTCAAGCCTGTTGTGGCATCCACCATAAAAACAATGACATCGGCTTCTTCCAAAGCCAAGCGCACTTGCGAACGGATTTGCGTTTCAAACACATCGTCAGAACCTTCAACAAAACCGCCTGTATCAACGACTTTAAATTTTTTCCCATTCCATTCCGTCATGCCATATTTACGGTCGCGTGTCACGCCCGAAACATTGTCAACGATGGCTTCTCGTCCACCGACGAGGCGATTGTAAAAAGTAGATTTGCCCACATTCGGACGACCTACTATGGCAACTATATTTCCCATTTTTTCAATTATTGGCTTTTCGATTTTAGTGATAAATGTATCACTTCTGAAAAACGGGGCAAATTTACGAAAAAAAAGCAGTTTGGGAGCGTTTTTGGAGAAATATACTGAGTATAAAAGGCAAAAGCCGCTTCCCTTGTTGTGGAAAGCGGCTTTTGTGATTTTTATAAAGCGAATGGAATGTTTTTACTATCAAAACCTTCATCATCAAACTCCAATAACCATTCAGCCAATTTTTGTTGAAGTAATTGCTTATCTGGTAAATAAAGACTGTATTCTGAAGCATAGATATTGGCATTTTCGGGCAATGTCAATTCAACAACAGCATCATTTTTCTTTTTACAAAGTAAAATACCGACTGTTGGTTTTTCATAATCTAATTTTACATGACGGTCATAATAGTTGACATACATTTGCATCTGCCCGAGGTCTTGATGAACCAATTTATCGGTTTTCAAATCAATTAATACATAACATTGAAGTAAGCGATTGTAAAATACCAAATCAACGAAAAAGTGTTCTTCATCAAAAGTAAAGCGCTTTTGACGGGCTTCAAACAAAAAACCTTTGCCTAATTCCAATAAAAAAACTTGAATTTTAGAAATAATCGCGTGTTCCAAATCCGATTCAGTATAGTTTTCCTTGCCTCCCATATTTAAAAACTCTAAAGTCAATGGGTTTTTCAAAATATCTGTTGGCTTCTCTATCATTTGCCCTTCGGTGGCTAATGCTAAAACAGCATCTTTATTGCGACTCAAAGCTAACCGTTCATAGAGACTTGAATGATATTGACGTTTCAAGTACGGTTCAGACCAATTTTGCTTTGTTGCTTCAATTTCGTAAAAACTACGTTCTTCAAGCCTTTCAATTCTCATCAAAACAAGATAGTGCGACCAGCTTAAAGTAAAAACGGGCAATTTGGCAGAAGGCTTCTGCCAAATTGGAGAAGCGTTTCTTTCAGAATAAGCCAAATAGAATTGCCTCATATTTCGTAAATTGCGCTCCGAAAACCCAGAACCAAATTGGGGTATCAGTTGTTTTGACAAGTCTTTTAAAATTTGCTTCCCATACCTCGCTCTTTCTTTACCCTCTTGTTCATCTTCAATAATTGCTCTACCGATTTCAAAATAAGTATGCACCATTACTAAATTGACAGTCGTGGCAACTTTTTTATGGGCTAATTCGATTAAAGCGGCTACTTTTTGAAAAAGCGGATTGTCGGGTGTGATGTTATTGCTCATATTATTGTTTATCAAAATTGTTTTAAAAATCAATAACTTCTTTTATCAAGCAAAAATACTTGTTTGTACCGGGATAGACAAACCATACTTTGACCCCTCAGTATTTTTAAAAGCAAAAGCCGCTTCCTTTGTCGTGGAAAGCGGCTTTTATCTTTTTATACTGAAAATTTCTGCTTATTATATTCTAAAACATACTTAAAATAAAATTCCATAATCCTTCAATATAGTTTATAGCTTCAATTTTACTATCAAAAGCTCCAATTATTGCAAATTGTTCAGATGGGTATGGTTCGTATTTCAGTTGAATAGGCATACCTGCTTTATTCAAATTTATAGATTTTTCATACATATCGATAAGTGTCAAAAAATCTGAATTTAATTTTTTTTCTTCGACAAACCTTTGTGCAAAATGATGACGAACACGAGAATCTTCATCTGAATCCGTTTGAACAGCCACAATAAATCGGTTATTTATACTTGTGACTCTTTCAGAAACAGTAAAAGTTACATCTTTAAGTACCTCTGCAAGATCAGAGCTTTTGCTATATTCTTCTCTGTTTTTAAGTAAATATTTCATAATTTAGGTGACTTAATGAGCGTGTTAAATTTTTACAATCAATTCT
>JAYTMI010000631.1:0-6802 GCA_043728625.1 Saprospiraceae bacterium
TGGGAATATAAGGCGGATTGCTCACAATGATATGGAAATCAGTGAGTTGCGTCCAGTCGTTTTCATTCAATATATCTATACGTTTGAAATCAACATCGGCGTTCAAACGCAAAGCGTTGCGGCTGGCGGTGATGAGTGCGCCTTCGCTGATGTCAACGGTAGAGACCGCCCAGGCAGGGTTTTTAACTTTCAAAGTAATCGGAATGCAACCTGACCCTGTGCCAATATCAAGAATCTTTAATGGTATATAGTGAATGTTGAATGATGAATAACTTTTAGCAGTTTCTAATATCCATTCCACAAGTTCTTCGGTTTCAGGTCTTGGAATGAGGACATTGGGATTGACTTTGAATTTGAGACCATAAAACCAAGCAAAACCGACGACATATTGGACGGGTTCGCCATCGAGCAAACGTTGTTTTATTTTTTCAAAATCTTCGATTAGGAAATCATGGAAAGTCTCTTCATCGTTTTTTGAACCGAAATAATCTTCAAAAACGTAGCGGCTCATGGCACGGGCTTCACCTTCTCCATACTGAGGGGTCAATGTTTTTATGAAATCGGACTTGGCTTCTCGTATTGTCATTACTTTTAGAATAATTGTTGAATAAAATAGGTGAGCAAAAGTATAAAACTGTAAACGAAATAGAGGTTTATGTTTGTATAGTCTTGAAAATCAATTCGGTGTCGTCTTTTTAAAAAAACAATAATCAGTATTTTTTCTAATAAAAACCCTAAAACCAATGACCAAGCGACCCCCTCAGTATCTAAAGGCTTTATGAGCAAAAAACACAAAACAACTATGACAAGGGTTTCGATAATGGAAATCCACAACATGGTTTTGGTTTCTTTTAGAGCTAACAATATAGATTGTGGGAACAAAGCACGGCTTGTGAGTAAGAGTAAAAAGACACAAAATACGCCCGCACTGTCCGCAAAAGAAGGATTAAAAACGATGGGGAAAAGGGTTTTAGCGGTCAACATCAAGACAATAGATGTTGGGAAAAGGATATGCCACAGTCTTTCTGATTTCTTTTTTAGAATGACTAATCCGTCGGTGGTGTCTTTTGCAATAACGGGGATTAGGCTGTTCGATAAACCTGTGGCAAGGGCGAGGGCAAGCGGAAATTCTCTTGCACCGTAGCGGAAAACGGCAAAAATATGCGTATCGCCATTGTGAAACCAATTGACAATCCAACTGGTGAAGGACGTGACAAATCCATTGAGAAAGGAATAAGCCATGAGTGGCAATGCCAACAACAGAAACGAACGGATGATGTCTATGGAAACGGTTTTACTTTTATTGTTTTGTAAAATGTGGAGTATCAACCAGATATAACGTAGGGCGGCAACGGCAATCATGCCATAAAAACTCCACAAAAAAGGTTTGCCGAACCACAAAGGGACGACTATGGCAAAGGGCAAAAAGATGTGCGAAACGACTGAATAGGCTAAAATACTGAGGGGTCTGTTTTCGATTGTCCAAAGGCTTTCGAGTAGGAGCGGCGGGAAGTTGAGGACTAAATAAACGGCATATAACTCAAAGAACGGCAAGTCTGTTTTTTCTGTAAAGAATAGGGAAATAGGGTATTTGAATAAATACAGTATCACAAAAAGGGTTAAACTTAACGCATTGAAAATGAGGAAGATATTGAAAACGATTTTAGGTTTTTCAGTGTCAGAATGATGCGGAATAAAAGTTAAAGATGTTTGAATAAGGGCATTGAGCCAAAAGTAACTCAATGTGGTGCCTATAAAAAGCAGGGTTTCATACACACCAATATCGCCCGTTGTCAATCCACTTTTGGCAAGCAAAATGGATATGAGCACAAGGCTCGCTTGCCGTAGTATTTGATTGAATTGGACGGCTGTGGTGGTGGTGATCATGTTAAAATATCAAACGATTGATTGCCGCTACAAAAAATGAGATCTAAGATGCTTAGATGTGGTATGAAACCGTTTCTGTCTTCAAAAACTTGTGCATAACACTTGGGATTTTCTGTTTGATTTTGAGGCGTGAAGTGATTTCTAAAATCCACCCCCTCAGTAAAATCGGGCAAATAAGTATATGTAAATGAAAAAGTTATTGATTTATGAAGTTTTAATATTTTAATAAGGGTTTGTAAAATCTCGAAATTATAATCAAAAAGGAAGGCGTATTTTTTCAAGAAAAAAGGCTCAAACACAGGGGCATAATGCTCCCAAAAAGGCGCATTGCCATAAGCGGTTTGCAAAGTACGCCAAAAAGGACGTTGCCAATTAACATCATTCGAAATTTGAACATCTGTGATGATTTGGTGTTGATTTTTACCCTTTTTAAGCGGTACACTCAACATTTGAATCCCTTGTGCAGTGGCAATGTGGCAGCGATTACGGTATGTTCCTTTCTGAAAATGCTCGTTTTTTTCCAAAATTACTGAGGGGTGCTTTATCAAGGTAGAAATGTATTGTATGGGCGGAAAGAACTGTGTTTCAAGTAACATACGGCTATGTGAATCCATTGTATAAAATTAAGTTTTTGATTTGGGCATAAAATTAGACTTAAATTGTCCGAATGTTTTACTTTTGCGACGATTTTTAAAACTACAAAATGAATAGTTTTTTATTACTTATTATACTGACTCTGATTAGTGGCTTATTTTCAATGGCTGAAATCTCCCTCAGCACGGCTCGAAAGATTCGGTTAGAGTTGGCGGCAAAACGTGGAAATAGTGGCGCAAAAGCAGCATTGGCATTAACCCATATACCGAATATTTATCTTTCGACGGTTCAAATTGGCATCACTCTCGTTGCTATCATGATTGGTATTCTTTGTGGTGAGGCGTATGCTAAATCTATGGAACCCTGGATTGCGAAAGTTCCCTTTATAGGCATTTATGCCCTTGAAATAGCTTATGTTCTCAATGTCCTTTTAGTTGCTTTTATCTCGATTGTTTTTGGTGAGATGATTCCGAAACGTATTGGTTTGTCGAAACCTGAAACGATTGCACAATACGTGGCGATTCCTTTCTTGTGGATTTCACGCCTTGCAAGCCCTTTCGTTTGGCTTTTGAGTCGTGTGACAGAGGTTTTTATACGACTTTTAGGCATTAAAACCGATATTTCAAGGGTGACAGAAGAGGAAATTAAAGCGATTATTGACGAAGGGGCAACGGCAGGAACGATTGAAGAAATTGAGCAGGATATTGTTGAAAATGTGTTTCACTTAGGCGATAAAAAGGTCGGTTCATTGATGTCGCACCGTTCTGATATCGCTTGGCTGGACGTGAATGACTCAAACGAAGATAATTTGGCTAAAATCCAAAAGTTCGGTCATGCTGTTTATCCTGTTTGTGAAGATGAATTGGACAATGTAAAAGGCATAGTCAATGTCAAGGATTTATTGAGTACACTGTTGCGTAATGAGCCGATTGACTTTACAAAAATGGTACGTACAGTTAATTATTTTCCTGAAACCATGAATGCCTATTCTGCGTTGGAAAAATTTAAGGAATCAAAGATACATCAAGGCTTGGTCGTAGATGAATACGGTTCTTTGGTGGGTATTGTGACCATAAACGACGTTTTTGATGCCTTAGTCGGTGATATTTCTGAAGATGATGGTCAAATTTCTTACGAAATGTTTGAACGCGCAGACGGTTCATGGCTTATAGATGGTCAATATGCTTGGGATGATTTTTTGAAAGAGTTTGATATGGATGATGATGGACACGTCAGTGAAGGTTTCCATACAATCAGTGGTTTCATCCTACATGAACTCGGTCATTTGCCAACAACGGGTGAAATCACTAAGTGGAATGGATTTGTATTTGAAATTGTGGACATGGACGGGATGCGTATTGATAAAATTTTGATAAAGCGTGAAGATGTCTAGTTTTGACATTAAAGGAATGATTACTCGGATATATTATGACACATATATTGTTCGATGAACTTTAAACTTTATTTAAAAACATAAAAATCTCTTAGTATCTATGACAACAAAATTAGCTAAAACAATTTTTCTCTTATCAACAGTATCCTTGTTTTTTAGTTCGTGTAAACCAACTGAAACGATACCTGAAGTACCAAAGATCTATGGGAAAATTCAAGTTTTTCATGCTGCTGTTGATGCACCTGCTATTGATTTTCAAGTAGATGGCAAAAAAGTGAATACTGACTCATTGGCATATCCAAAGGGTGCTCCTTATTATGATGCATTATTGACTGAGGGTAAAAAAAATGCATACAAAGTATTAGCTGCAAAGTCAGGGCAATCCATTTCGACGGATTCTCTAACGATGACGTCAAAAGATATTGGGTATTCTGTTTTTGTTTATCAAGACAAAGATGCCGCTAAAACGATTCGGACGCTTTATGGTCCTGATAATTTATTAGCACCGCCAGCAGGGAATGCCAAAATACGTCTTGTTTTTTTGATTCCAGATTTTAACGTAAATGTTGATGTTCAAGCTGTGACTTCAGGTGGTGAAGCTACTTCAGCAAGTGATTTTCAAAATGTAACCTTTCCGAAGATTACAGATTTCAAACCGCTACCTAAAGGGACATATGACCTAAAGGTTAAGTTTTCAGGTCAAACGACTTCACGTTTAACCTTTACAAACATCGTTTTGGAGGAAGGTAAGATATATACGCTCGTTGCGCGCGGGTTGTTTAATATTGCACCAACCCAAACAAATAATCGTGGACCTGCACTTTCAATCGTTACTAACAAATAATTTTAGTGGATAGTGGATAGTTTAAAATGGCTAATACTGAGGGGGTATATCCGTATCGCTCATTTGTATTTCCAAAGACATCATCGTCTCTATATCTGTTGCTTTCTTTTTTTTACTGAGGGGGGAATTTCTTAATTATCGTAAAACAATAAATTTAGTTTTTGATGAAATGGAAAGCCATTTTATCAAAAAAATCCTATTTTGGGTCAAATTTATCAAAACCAAACAGTAGCAATCTAAAAACGATATTATGACCATCTTTAAAACCCTCGAATGGCTAACAGATAAAGCCATTCTTGCTCCTGAACAGTCAGATGCACTCAAAAAGGCGTATCAAACACGCCCGATTTCTCTTCATTGGGAAATAAACCTTTTGCTTTTAGCGGGCATTGGTTGTTTGACAACTGGGTTGGGGATTCTTATTTATAAAAACATTGATACCATTGGTCATCAAGCGATTATTGTGCTCATTGCTTTGGCAACAATGGCGTGTGGTTGGTATGTTTTACGACATAAACAACCTTTTTTGCTTGATAAAATGCAAAAAGCGCAACCTTTGGCGGATAATATGCTGTTGCTCGGCTGTTCTCTTTTTCTTATTCTCGAAGGTTATTTGCAATTTCAATATCAAATATTTGGTACTCATTATGGTATTGCTACTTTAATTCCTGCTGTTCTCTTTTTCTTTTGCGCTTATCGTTTCGACCATATTGGTGTTTTGACAATGGCTATGACCGCCTTCGTTTCTTGGACAGGCTTAACAGTGACCCCCCTCAGTATTTTTCAAGAAAATGTGTTCCAACATCAACCTTTATTGATTCATACAGGCATCTTGGTGGGTGTATTTTTAGTCGTCGTTGGTTTGTTGCTCCATTACAAAACCATCAAGCCCCATTTCACTTTCAGTTACCTCAATTTTGGTTTCAATTTGGCGTGTATTGCTGCGCTTTATGGGTCATTTGTGATAGATAAGTCACTTTATAGCGTGTTGTGCTTGGGTTTTTGTGGTTTGGGCATCTGGTATGCACGCCGCGAACAATCCTATTTTTTCTTATTGGCGGGAACAATTTATGGCTATATTGCTTTCACAAAGCTCATTTCCGAAGCCCATTTAGAATTTGGAGGTTGGATGTTCTACGGAGTCGTTTCTTGTTTTGCAATCGTCCTTTTCTTTTTAAACTTTAAAAAACTACTCAAATGAACGTTAAAATATATGACGAAACGGCTGTCCGCAATCTGCAAATAAACAATATGGCTGCCGAACTTTTTGAAGAAGGCAATTTAACACCCCCTCAGTATGAACAAGTAAAAACAGAGTTTCCAGTCGTTTTGAATCAACCAAACCTGTTTGTGCGTTTGGGTTTGTTCTTTTTTACGTCTTTGTGCATTATTTTTTCAATTGCGCTTATTGGTTTTTTATTGAACAATGCAAATTTTGGTGAAAAGGGATTTGGGGTTTTATTACTTATTTTTAGCGTTGTTCTAACGGTCATCAATCATCAATTTATTAATCAACGACAATGGTATCGGCAAGGCAGCGACAATGCTTTGTGCTATGCGTCTATTACGTGTTTTGTGGGGGGTGTATATTTGATTACACAGTTTCCTGATTTTTCAATAATAACCTTGTTGTCTTTTGCCGTTATCGCCCTCGCCACAGTGTGTTATGGCGACCCATTATTGGCTTTTAGTGCGTTTTATGCTTTGATATTGTCATTCGTTGCCTTGATAGACGAAAGCCAATTGTCTCATATCGTTTTGCCATTTATTGGCATAGCCTTGTCTTCAATGGTCTATTATTTTTCAAAAACAGCTTTAAAAAATGATGCGCTGTTTTATTGGGAAGACTGTTTAAAAGTATTGGAAACAACAGGTTTAGTCGCCTTTTATGGCTCAATCAATTATTATGCTGTTGACAAAATACTGCTTAATAATGTCGAAACAGGCGTTCCGTCACCTTATAATATGCTCTTTTCGGTTCTAACAGCAGTCATTCCCTTGGTTTATTTGGTTATTGGCATCAAAACCAAAGATCGCATTTTATGGATTTTGGGCAGCTTGGGTCTCGTGGCTTCCATCCTTAC
>JAYTMI010000632.1:0-1614 GCA_043728625.1 Saprospiraceae bacterium
ATTCCCAACAACAATAAGCCAACATTGATAAAAGGCTTTTCGCTTTGTTGGAAAAAAAGCTCAAAAAGGAGTAGAAAAAAAGGCGATATGACGAAAAGAATGATGGGCAAAAAGACGACTTTGTAGGTGACTAAGTGCCAGCCGAAACCTATTTGTAGTGACTGTCCATTGAGCGAAACGATTCTTATAAAAATAGATGTCAGCCAAAGGCTACTGCCAAGCAACAAAGCGAATACTTTTCTAAGTCTGCTTTCTTCTTTGATCAACTTCAAAAACTCCCACAGGCAACCCATTGAAATAATAAAAAACAAAACGTAGAAACTGGCTTCGTTCCAAAACATGCCTATGAGCATTACTGCCCCAAAGAAGATTGCTGTCAAAGCCCGTCGTTGAAAATTGGTCATAATTGCTAAAAGATTGTATTGTTATATTGATAGATTGCTGTATTGTTGCAACAATACAGCAATTTATCAATATAACAATGCTTTACTTTATTCGATGATAAGTTTACGCACGCCAACTCGTTTGTCAGTTGTTGTTACATGAATGAAATAGATACCGCTGTGGACGTTTTGCAGCGTCAATTGAATGGTTTCGGCTTG
Source organism: Saprospiraceae bacterium (assembly GCA_043728625.1). Classification (GTDB taxonomy): domain Bacteria; phylum Bacteroidota; class Bacteroidia; order Chitinophagales; family Saprospiraceae; genus JAAFJT01. The sequence goes on from JAYTMI010000632.1 coordinate 603, forward strand.
AATTTGCATTTTACGATTGTCAATCACTCGACCCATTAAGTCCATGACGCGGATGCTTTCGATTTTTTCGTCTGCTTCAATAGCAATATTGCCCGATACTGAAGGGTTCGGATATATCTTAAATTCAGCAGGTGCGATGTCATTTGCAGCAGAAATGAGCGTACCGTTGCACAAACGACGTGCAGAAACGGGTGGTGCAGGGTCGCAATCGCAAGTGTGTGAACCAAGGTTTTGGAAAGACGGTGCGACATTGTTATTGGTAAAAATCAACCAATCAGCATAACGGAAAGTGTCTCCACGTGAATAAGCGACAATACCAGTTCCTTTCTTTACTTCGCGTTTACGAAGGATAGTTTTGTCCAAGGTCAAATCACGACCTAACCAGTCTTTCCATGATTTGCCCGTAATCATACCAGGGTCATTATAGACACCCACCATATCAATCAAATTGGTTAAGTTGACGAGGTCTGGCTCACCCTTGAACAGACCAACAGCATCGTTGCCATTGAAATACATCATTCTGTTCGTATTATAAACAGGATTTAGGAAGCCATTGGCACGGCATTTCAAGTCCAAAAAGTCATTATATTTTGTACCCCGAAACGGTAAATTGCCATTGACAGTATTAACCTGAACGCAAAACTCAACTTTACCGGTTACGATGTCAATCATGGGTGCGCCCGATGCATCTTTGCAGGTATCCCATTTTTCATAACCATCAAATATTGGATATTCCAAAGAAACACTGTACTGTGTCGTATCGCGTTTGTCCGAAACAACGACATAGGTTTTGTATGGCGCAACAGTAGCTCCCGTAGGGAACGTTGTCGTGTACCATGATGACGTACCATTGTCATTTCTCGATAAACGATAACCAGACAGGCTGATTGCTGCATTTGTCGGGTTATAAATTTCAATTGCACGATTGTTGTACTTACCTGCCGAATATTCAGAAATGAATAAGTCGGTGCATTGAGCAAAAAAACTACCCCTCAGTAGAAACAAAGTGACA
>JAYTMI010000633.1:0-4900 GCA_043728625.1 Saprospiraceae bacterium
AACACTCAAGTGTAATAACGCTTGATGTATCGCTAAAACTTGCGGTATCAAAGCCTGTGTGCCATCGTTCCAAATCACAAAATCAGATTGTTTTATCTTCTCTTCATCGGGCAACTGTTTTGCAATTCTGGCTTCAATATCGCTTCTTGTCAACGCACTGCCCCCCCTCAGTAAAACGCGTTCAATACGGGTTTCCACAGGCGCAACAACCGTTATGATTTTATCTAAAAGGACATGACCACCGCTTTCAAAAAGCAAAGCGGCTTCTTTGAGTGTATAAGGTGCTTGTGTTTGAGCATTGTGCCATTGCTCGCCATCGAGCCAAACGGCAGGATGCACCAAAGCGTTTAATTCATTTAATTTCAATGGATTGTGAAAGGCAATATCGGCGATATGTTTTCGATTGAGCGCACCGTCGGGTAAATAAGCGCCTTCGCCAAAAAGGTTTTTAATGCTTTTTATCAATTCTAAATTTTCAGTCATTAATGCTTTTGCACGGTCATCGGCATAATAAACAGGAATACCGAGTGTCTCAAAAATGTGGCAAACGGTGGTTTTGCCGCTACCAATGCCGCCTGTGATGCCGATTTTAAGTATTTTGTTTTCAAACATTTATTTTGGGTTTTTTTTGACCATTATTCAAATACTGCCACATCAATTTAGCCGTCTTGTCGCTTGCGCCAGCATTGCCAAGTAACCCCCTCAGTATATCGTAGTCTTTTTTGATAGTCTCTTGATTGTCAATAGCATTTTGCAATTCTCGAACTAAATTTTCCGTTGTCAAATGCTCTTGAATCAACTCTTTTACGATTTCTCTATCTGCAATCAAATTGACAAGCGAAATGTATTTGACTTTAATCACCCGTTTAGCTATCGAATACGAAAACTTTGAACCTTTATAACACACCACTTCTGGCACACCAAATAAAGCCGTTTCCAAAGTTGAAGTCCCCGACTTCACTAAAGCTGCCGTTGCATGTTGCAACAAAGCATAAGTTTGGTTTTGAACAATTTTGATCCTCTTCCCGATATTTTCGGAATTTTCTACCCCCTCAGTATTTTTCAAAAAAACATCATAAGAAGACAACGTTTGCGCCGAAGCCGCCGCCACAACAAACTGATAACCCTTAAAATGCGGCTGAACGGTCAACATAATTGACAACATTTTTTCAATCTCTTGTTTTCTACTACCCGGCAACAGAGCGATGATAGGACGTTCGTCTAAGTCATTTTGCTGTCTAAATTCTTCAATCGTCGTTTTGGGCGCATTTGCAACGACATCGAGCAAAGGATGCCCGACAAAATCTATATCGTAATCAAATTGCTTATAAAAATCTTTTTCAAATGGTAAGATGCAAAACATTCTGTCCACTCGTTCTTTGATGCCATGCACCCGCGACGTATGCCACGCCCATATTTGAGGCGAAATGTAGTAAAATGTCTTAAAATGCTGCTGTTTTGCCCATTTGGCTATCCGTAAATTGAAGCCTGGATAGTCAATAAAGATAATGACATCAGGTTGGAATTCAAGAATGTCTTTCTTACAAAAAGCAATGTTTCGGAATATCGTTCCAATATTATTGATGACTTCAAGGAAACCCATAAACGCCAAATCACGATAATGCTTCCGCAAAACAGCCCCCTCAGTCGCCATCATGTCTCCGCCCCAAGCGTGAATGACTGCGTCTTTATCCTTGTTTTTCAACGCTTTAATGAGGTTTGAGCCATGCAAATCGCCAGATGCCTCTCCTGCTATGATGTAGTATTTCATTTATTTCAATCACAATTTAAACCAATTCCCAGTCAGCCAATCAAAATATTCTGCGCCAGCGAACTGTTTTTTATAATCCATGTATGACGGTTGCAAAAAAGCATAACCGGGATAATGGAACTGCTTTTTATAGGTCAAAGCATACACCATTTCTAACAACATCGTAAAAATACCGAGACTGCGTTTCGATTCTTCAAGGTCAAACATGGCATAAGTGCTGCTCAAAGTATGGGGTGTGATGTCCACAAACGTACAGCCGATGAGTTTGTCCTTTTTATAAACCTCAAATTGATAGGTCGGAAAGGGTTTATTTGGCACATAAGACACAAAATCGAAAATAGAATGAGGCACATTATACTTAAAACGTTGGATATGTTGGTCAAACATAAAGTGCATTTCGTCGCTGATACTGAGGGGGGCTAATTTGAAAGTCAAATCTTGATTTTTACGCCAAACTTTACGTTGGCTTTTCGACATTTCAAACTGATTCAATTGATAGCGAAGCGGTAAAATATCGAGCTTATTATCATTTTCATCTAACTGCGAACTCACTCTAAAAAACATCATAGCATTGTGCCGCCAGCCTGTTGCCAACATATTTTCCCACTCTATAAAGGACATATCGTCTGCATTGAAAGCCTCGGCGATATTCACTGTATCAAACAATGGGTCTTCCCAAAAAATGGCGTTATCGTCCATACATGTTTTTTTGAAGACCACTGATGACGCTGATTTGACGGATTTACACTGATTTCTTTTGGTTTCTTATGGGATGAAAAAAAGAAATCAGTGTAAATCCGTCAAATCAGCGTCATCAGTGGTCAAAAAATCAAAATAAGTCAAAATAATTGATTACCATTCTGCGAAAATATCTTTATAAAACCAAGCAAACCAGACAAAAGCCATGACAACTGTTGCCAAAACAATGCCTCTGATGGATTCATTGGCTCTGTTTTTTCTAAACATACGAACAATCAGCATGTTCAAACAGATGGCAATAAGTGCAAGACTTCTTGTTTTAAATTGTAAACCCGAAAGGCTTACGATGCTTGATAATAGTCCGAAAAAGATAATAGGCACTATCATGCCGAGTCCGATACCGATGTTGAGATTGTTGCGTCTGAAAAACATATTTTTTAATGGTGAATGGTGAATAATTTAATGGTGAATATTGCTTAATCATTCAACTATTCACCATTAAAAACCCTCTTGCTCCTCATTTGCGGATTTTGCTACTGCATTAAGCCGCACAACATGGTCACTGGCTTTACGCAAACGCAAATTCAACATCTCAACACCGAGCGAGAAGGCAATCGCAAAATAAATATAACCCTTTGAAACGTGCTGATGAAAACCTTCGGCAATCAACATGACACCTATTAATATCAAGAACGACAATGCCAACATTTGCATCGTCGGGTGTGTATTGATGAATTTTGAAATCGGTCCTGCAAACACCATCATGACTAATATTGAAATGATAACAGCAATCATCATCACAGACACAACTTGCGTCATACCCATAGCGGTAAGAATAGAATCGAAGGAAAACACAATATTCACAAGGCAAATCTGAACAATAACAGAGGTCATAGTCGAATTGGCTTTTGCCTTGATTTCCTCGCTTTTTCCTTCCAATTTATGGTGTATTTCCATCGTACTTTTATACAAAAGGAACAAACCGCCTGCCGCTAAAATCATGTCTTTGTAGCTCAAACCCAATGGTACATCGTGATCTAAGATGAAAGGAATGGTCAAAACAGGTTCGTCGAGAGACAAAATGAAACCGATACCCAATAACAGTATCAAACGGAAAACCATCGCCAATATCAAACCATAGTTGCGCGCCCTCGCTTGGTCATAATGTGGCAGCTGATTGGCAACAATGGAGACAAAAATGATGTTGTCAACACCTAAGACAATTTCCAAAAAAGTCAATGTAATAAGGCTTAACCACACATCGCCAGAAGCAAAATTGGGCAGTGACAAATCAATCAATAAAGTATTGAGTAGCATAGAATTTAGTTTGTGATAATTTTGTGAAATAAAATACAGAAATTTGTATGGCTAAATCGGGTGCAATGTTAAAACAAGTTTTGTAGAGTACAAACACTCTTGCAAAGTTTGAACAAAACACCCCCCTCAGTATATTAGTGCTTTAACACCATTTTTGATAGACAAAACCAAGCGTTTAGGCGATTGAACAGTATGAAATTTAGAAGATTAACGAACGAGGAATTAGCTCCTTTAGAAAAAAAATTCATTCAATTTTTAGTCTCCAACACCATTACAGGCGATGATTGGGCTAAAATGAAAGAAAGAAGACCCGAACAAGCCATGGGTTTGGTGGATATTTTCAGTGACTTGATGTTTGAAGAAACCTTAATGAAGGTACAATATTTGAAACAAGCAACACCTAAAGAACTCCATATTTTTTATTTTGATAAAGATAAAATAGAACTTTTAGGTTTAGTCGCTAAAGAAAATACCGACATTGATTTTACAAAAGACGACGAATGGCTCAAAAATCTTGAAAAGGGAGGCATTTCTTTCTTTCAAACTGAAAAAAAATACAGCGATTCAAGAGAAGTTGAGATTTTTAAAATGATTGAAAAAGGCTGTCGCATTTCGGACAGTTATTTGTATGATACGCTTAGAAAATTGTTTAACAATTAATTTAAAAACTATTAGGATGAAAAAACTATTAACACTCTCTTTGGCTACTACCTTAGCTATTTCAATCAGTTTTGCACAAGCTAAAAAATATGTTTTGGTTGAGCATTTTACCAACACCTATTGCAGCATTTGTGCTTCGCAAAATCCTGGATTCTTTTCTCGTATTGCTGTTGAAACCAATACAAAAATCCATCATATTGCGATACATTCAAGCGTTCCTTATCAACAATGTCCTTATTATCAAGCGAATAAGTTGGAACAGGACGCTCGTAAAGACTTTTATGGTTTAACAAGCACACCCCGCGCAAGTCTAAACGGTGCCGCCTTAGTAAGTGCTGGCAATATTACGGCTGCAAATATTGACGCTGCCGCAAACGGCACAAGTCCCATCGAAGTAAAAGTATCTGAAACGACAGGTACTAACCGCACTGCAACCGTTACGCTTAAAGCCGT
>JAYTMI010000634.1:0-7625 GCA_043728625.1 Saprospiraceae bacterium
CCCTCCGGGATGACAAAAGAAAAATCAGTGAAAATCTGTCGCATCAGTCTAATCTGTGGTCAATACAACCAAACCAATGAGAAAACATGTTCACATCAAAAAAATATCTGGTCTCACCTTGGATAATCGAAACATGTAGAGCTTTTCTAACTGCCCATTCATTAGGCAATCGCGGTGTCGAAGATGGCACTTTCGAGCAACAACTTACGGGTCTGATAGGTGAATATATTGTCTATTATCACCTAAAAGAGCTTAAACCTGATTTATCTCAAAAAAATGATGGCTTTGATGGCGGCATTGATATTGTCCACAACGATGTGCGTATTGATGTCAAAACAATGGGCAGAAACAGCTATGTTAAGGGCGAATATGTGAATAATTTCTACGTTATGCAGCAAAAATACGATTGTGATGTCCTCGTTTTTTGTAGTTATCATAAAAGCCAAAAAGTCATAGAAATTTGTGGTTGGATACACAAAAATGAGCTTCCACAAAAAGGCATTTTTTATAAAGCAGGTACAAAACGATTGAGAGACAACGGAACATCTTTTCTTTTTCGACAGGACAATTACGAAGTCAAAAATCAAGACCTTCAACATATAGATTTATTAAAATGAAAATTTACTGAGGGATCATTTCTAATAAAAATCCCTTTTTGTCCTTACATTTGCCCAAATCTAAAATATAAAATCATGAAAAAATATCTTTTTTTATTCTTAATTACATCCGTTAGCCTTGTTTCTTGTGTAGAAAAAAAAGGGGCAACTATTTCTGGAACGATTAAAAATGCCGCAGGTTTGGAAGGTATGTTTGAGGAGGTTTTGATGCAACAAGCCTTACCCATCCAAAAAGTGTCGTTCAAGTCAGATGGCACATTCTCTATTCCTATGCCCGAAGGAGCAAAAGGCGGTATTTATCGCTTGAAAATAGGACAAAAACAATTGAATTTCATCTTAAACGGAAAAGAAAAAGAAATCAATGTAGAAGCTGATTTGGCGACTTTGACGCGCACAAACTATACGGTCAAAGGTGCACCAGATACCGAACTTTATATCAAAACCTTCAACGACCTTTCTGCGGGTACTTCGACAATTGAAAATGTCAAATCAACGATTGAAACGGCTGAAAATCCCCTTTTAAGTATGCTTTTAGCCCTTCAGATTCAAGATTTTGCTTCACCAGATTATCTTGATTTGCACAAAAGTATTGCTGCTAAACTTGAAAAAACATTTCCAGGTAGTCGCTATGCAATGGATTATGCGTCAATTTTGACAACTTTCCAAAACCAAGTAGCAATGGAAAAAGCGGGAGCGACAACGGTTGCCGTTGGTCAACCTGCACCAGATATTGCCTTGTCAAATCCTGATGGAAAGGTGATGAAATTATCTGATTTGAAAGGTAAAGTCGTTTTACTCGATTTTTGGGCTTCATGGTGCGGTCCTTGTCGTCGTGCGAACCCCTCAGTAGTGGCGGCTTATAATCGGTTCAAAAGCAAAGGATTTGAAATTTACAGCGTTTCGCTTGATAAAGATAGGGACAAATGGGTGGAAGCGATCAAGCAAGACAATTTGAATTGGGCGAATCATGTAAGCGATTTGAAGTTTTGGAGCAGTCAAGCGGCACAACTTTATCAAGTTCAAGCCATTCCTCAGCAATATCTCATTGACCGTTCAGGTAAAATTCAAGCGATTGCTAAAGCAGGTTTTTCTATTGATGCTGAATTGGAGAAAATGTTGAATTAGAACTTTTGGAATCTAAAAGAATCCTCGTATATTTGAACAAAATGTGTTTTAGTTTGTCCACATTCTAAATATGTCCAAAATGATACGTCTTATATTCGCCCTCGTTGTTTTGTCAACGACTCAAATAGCTGCACAATCTACGCGCCTCAATGCAGATGCAAAAGGCATTATTTACAACAAAGAGAAAGCACTCGATATGCGTATTCATACGCATGGTTGGGCAGCTAACTACATGATGGGCGATATAAAAAGTTATTACAAAACGACTTATTTCCGCTTCGGTCTGGGTGAATTGAAACACCATAAAGAAGTCCGTAAATCATCAGAACCCAGCAATTTGCCGAGCCAAAGTTTCCGTCAATACACGTATGGTAAGCAAAATTTTGCTTTTGTATTGAGGGGGGGCTATGGTGCGAAACGTTACTTTACGGAAAAGGCGGCAAAGAATGGTGTTGCGTTGGCGGTCAGCTATTCAGGTGGCATCACAACGGCTTTGATGGTGCCTTATTATATTGAAGTCGGTGGTCCACGCGATGCAAAAACTACGTCAATCAAATACACAGAAGCTACAAAAACAGATTTTCTCGACCCTTTCAGAGTGAAAGGTAAATCGGGTATTCTGAAAGGTATTGGCGAAACTCGAGTGATTCCGGGCATTCATGGACAAGTCGGTGTCCATCTCGATTGGGGCGCATTCGATGAATTTATGCGTGCTGTAGAAGCGGGTATTATGATTGACATTTTCCCTAAAAGATTACCCATCATGGTTTCAGAAGAGAATCGCCCTTATTTTTTCAACCTTTATGTATCTTTGCAGTTAGGTAAAAGAAACTAATTTTTTTAATGATGAATTATGAATGATGAATTATGAATTTATCCTAATAATTCATCATTTATCATTCATAATTTATCATTAGTGATTTATGGTTGAATTACAAATAGCAGAACCCAAACCACAACGTTCTCCACGTCCAGATTGGTTGCGGGTGAAATTGCCGATAGGAGAGGAGTACAAAAAAGTACGCTCACTCGTTGATACTTACAATTTACATACGATTTGTCAAAGTGGTCATTGTCCAAATATGGGTGAATGTTGGGGTGCAGGTACTGCAACGTTTATGATTTTGGGCAATGTCTGTACACGCAGTTGTTCATTTTGTGCTGTCAAAACAGGTCGTCCAACTGAATATGATGAAGATGAACCACGTCGTGTTGCCGAAGCCATCAAACTAATGGGTGTTAAACATGCTGTTTTGACATCTGTGAATAGAGATGAATTAAAAGACCGTGGTGCAGAAATTTGGTTTCAAACCGTCGTCAATGTCAAAGGTTTAAGCCCTGAAATAACGATTGAAACCTTGATTCCAGATACGAAATCGAATTGGGCGGCTTTGGAACGTATGATTTCAGGCGGTCAAGAAGTGGTGTCGCATAATATGGAAACGGTTGAAAGATTGTACCGCAAAGTCCGTCCGCAAGCCAAATACGAGCGCAGCCTTGAACAAATCAAACGCACAAAAGAATTTGGCAAACGCACAAAGTCAGGCGTTATGGTCGGTTTGGGAGAAACCAAAGAAGAAATGTATAAAATCATGGACGATTTGGTAGAAAATGGTTGCGATGTCCTCACCATTGGTCAATATTTACAACCTACAAAAATGCACATCGAAGTCGCTGAATTCGTTCATCCCGATGTTTTTGCAGAATACAAAGAAGTGGGCTTGTCCAAAGGCTTTAATTATGTCGAAAGTGGTCCTTTGGTGCGGTCAAGTTATCATGCAGAAAGGCATATTTAGATATGAGTTATGAAATATGAATTATGAAAAAGCGACCAACTATACTGAGGGGTCGCTTTTTTCATAATTCATATTTCATAACTCATATTTCAGTAGTATTTTTCTATTTTTGGCAAAAATTAAAATTCAACCAAATCAAAAACCACTTTTCACTTACACTTATCACTTAACCATGTCTCAACTTTCTCCGCAGCTCATTATGGGCATCATCGTCGGCTACTTCTTGATGCTCATTGGTATCTCTCTTATCACAAGTCGTGGCTCATCGGATAACAATTCCTTTTTTATGGCAAAACGTCAATCGCCTTGGTATTTGATAGCGATTGGCATGATTGGCACGTCTATTTCCGGTATTACATTCATTTCTGTACCCGGTTGGGTTGAAGCCCGTTCGATGTCGTATATGCAAACCGTCTTTGGATTTTTATTGGGTTATGTGGTCATTGCCTTTGTTTTGATGCCGATGTATTATAAACTCAATTTGATTTCCATATACACGTATCTCGATAAACGTTTTGGCACACGCAGTTACAAAACAGGTTCTGCATTCTTTCTTTTGTCTCGTTCAGTAGGTTCTGGTTTTAGGTTGTATTTAGCGGCATTGGTGCTGCATCAATTTGTCACTTCGCCATTTGGCGTTCCTTTTTGGGTGACTGTGGCGGTGACGATTGGCTTGATTTGGACTTATACCTACAAAGGCGGTGTCAAAACCATCATTTGGACGGACTTGATTCAGACTTTATGTTTGCTCGTGACGCTCGTTATGACGATTTCTATGCTAGGTGACAAACTCGGTTTATCATTCAATGGCATTGTTGATACCGTTTGGAGTAGTCCAAAATCTCAAATATTCTTTTTTGAGCATGGTTGGGGCGATGCAAAGAACTTCTTCAAACAGTTCCTATCTGGTGCATCCATTTGTATCGTTATGTCAGGGCTTGACCAAGACATCATGCAAAAAAACCTAACCGTTAAGACACTTAAAGGCGCACAAATCAATATGTTGTCTTACGGTGCGTTGTTGGGTTTTATCAATTTCCTCTTCCTTTCACTCGGTATTTTGCTGTTTCTGTATGCGAAACAAAACAATATCGCCATCCCCTCAGTAAATGGCACGCCGCGAACAGATTTACTCTTCCCAACCATTGCCTTACAATATTCAACGCCTGTCATTGGTGTACTGTTTTTCTTAGGCATTTTGGCTTCCACTTATGCGAGTGCAGATTCAGCTTTGACTTCCTTGACCACCGCTTTTTGTATTGACTTCTTAGGTTTTGAGAAAAAAGATGAAACAGGTACTAAAACAACTCGGACACTCGTGCATCTCGGCTTTTCCGTCTTGTTGTTTTTCATCATTATTATCTTCTATTTCATCAACGATTCGTCAGTTATTGAAGCGATTTACAAAGCAGCGAGTTATACGTATGGACCGCTTTTAGGCTTATTTGCCTTTGGTTTTATGACAAAACGCAGCATCAATGACAAACTTGCCCCTTATATCTGTTGTGCTTCTCCGATATTGACTTATATCATCAATGACAATTCCGTCGCGTGGTTAAATGGCTATAAATTTGATTTTGAATTGTTGATACTCAATGGTTTTTTGACGTTTGTGGGTTTATGGGCAATTTCTAAGAAGGGGGGTAATGAAATGTAACGATTTGGCTTTTCATCACAGATTGTATTATACGCCGAAAGCCTTTCAAGCTTATGTTTGAAAGGCTTTTGTGGTTTTATACTGAGGGGGTGCTTTTACTTCTGAGGTCTTAGACTTGACATTAGTGAGTGTTGTCACGAGCAACTTCATTCATTTAGATAAACTTAAACCAGAAAGTCAATTTTATCTTTTTTTTTATCAAAACTTCAAAAAAATATTACTTTTGTTGTGAAAACTTATTGATTCATTCAGAGTAAACATTCACTTATGGAGTTTGATTTAATTGGACATTTATCGCCATATACTGTTATTCCTACAACTTTTGACGTTTTTGAAAAGGTGCTTGTATCTGAATTTCCAAGCGATTCTTCGCGGCATACGATATTGGAAGGTTATAAAAGATATTTGACTGTCAAAAGGATTTATTCAACTAAATTTTTAAAAAAATGGAACACATCATAAATGACAAAAAAATACGAGTCGTTGATATTCTCGACCATATCGAAAAACTCAATGTACTTATCCGTATGCACAACGAAGAGACGCAAAGTGCATTGATGATTAAGCAATATCAGAATTTAAGACAACAGTTTTTAGATGAATTGAAAACGATTCTTTTCGACTTTCAACTGAATGTAGAAGTTTTGAAAGCGGTTTGATGTTTTATGCGTTCATACAGAAAGGTATCATCGCACTTTTTGAGATTCTTTTCATTTCGATATAAGCAAACATGAATCATCCCTAATTTTGTAACAACGGAATTCGGAATTTTTTTTTGTTCAAACTTAAAAATCCGTTAGGATTTGCACATTTGTAGAATAAAAATAGTCTGCCATTTTCTATGAATCCGCTAGGATTCACACGTTTATATGGCTAAAACAGTGCGAATCCTAACGGATTCGTGGAAGTTGTTCGTTCATTTTAATCTACAAACGTTTAAATCCTAACGGATTTATAAGGTTTTTATAACGGATTTAAAATGTTGTAAAATTAGAGATGATTCATGTTTTATGGTTTTATACTGAGGGGGTGGTTTTTACTTTATGCTTCTAACAATCAATAATAATTACGACCAAAAAGTATCTACCAATTTATCATAACCACGTCCATTAAAGAACTTCATAAATTGAGTATTTTCTGTAACAGGAAATTCAACTTTAATTTCATTGGAAAGAATTTGTAGCATTTTATCCCCTATTTGTTCACCATATTGACCACGTAATGCCTTTTCATACCATTCATTTAGATCAATTTCTGTAATGATGCTTTGAATACGAGCCTTCCAACCAATTTGATTGAGTAAGGACAATATGATTTTTTGTTCGGCTTGTTTGCAAACAATGACAATTCTATCGGCATTGACAGAACTCACAATGTTTTCGGCTAATTCTTCGCTCAATGAAAGATGTTTTATTTGAATCGCTAAACCAAAATTTGCCCATATATCCATACCTCTGTCTGAGGCATTGGTCACGCCGACTCTATAAATCTTTGCAGATGTTTTAAAGGATGTGATATCGGGTTGTAGATTGATAACACGCTTTGCAAAATCCTCAAATTCTCGCAAAATAGGTTGTTTATTTGGGTTCATAGAAACCTCAACGCTCAATTCTAATTCAGAAACGATTGCTGAAAACAAAGAATAAACGACTATTTCATACAATTTGTCAATACTTCTTCTCAATCCCGCTTCTTGCCAAAACAGCAAAAGGAATTCAGACAATTGAAAATTACTTTTGTCATGTGTATCACAATAACTTAAGCCGCTTGACATTTGAGTAAAACGTTCTGCAAAACGTCTATAAATATACGCTTCAACAATACCGTTTTTCTCTCGGTTCTCTTTGCCCAATAAAGCCAAAAGGTGTGGTGGAACGGCATTGTCATTGAAAATATCATCTTGATAACGTGCTGACGAAGTGCTGGAACGCCCTAAAAACTGATGACAAATAACATCTCGCCATTTTTTAGAGACGTTTCTGTATGTTTCAAGATTATCAAGTTCTAAGATAATGTCTTTATCTGTACGGTCATGGTGCAAAATCTCTGCAATTTGAATGGGTTTATATAAATGCACCCTTGCTTTTGCAATGACTTTATCAATAGCTTGTTTGGCTTCAACTATATTCATAATCTGACTCTAATAATGAAAGTTGTTTGAAAGTTGGATGAATGTTTTGGTTATCAATCGCTTTGACCATTTCTTCTGCGATTGCTTTAAATACAGGAACAGCGACACTATTCCCTGTTAATTTTCGCATGGCACCATAACCGACAACTATTTTAAAATCTTCGGGGAAGCCTTGTAGCCTTAATAATTCTCTTGAAGATAATCGCCGATTGCCATTGACTAATAAGTAATTGTAAGAACCGCCGGCTCTTAAAGCGCATGAAAAAGGTAAAATGGAAATATTGCCACCTTTATTTTCA
>JAYTMI010000635.1:0-8038 GCA_043728625.1 Saprospiraceae bacterium
CGGTATAAGGAAAATTGAAGGCAAAACTGCCATTTTCTTTAACCACAATGGCACATAAGCCATCGCCGCCGCTAATGTAGTGAATTTCTCTTGTCACACCATTTTTTACGTCAATTTCGTAATCGCCCATGAAATAACGGGTATTGACGACATTGCCATTTTGTTTCAAAACGGTTTTACGACGTTCGTAATCGGAAGCGTATAAAAAATTCAGTTCGTAGCCCCCCTCAGTAATTTTGTCGGGGCGTTGGAATTTGGTGTAGGTGATGTTCTGTTGCGCTGCTGGAATAGTGCCACCATACCACAAATTATAGTAAACATCAGAAACAGCATTGGGTTTGTTAGCATCATAGATATAATATCCTGCATCAGATTTCTGCCAAATATTGCCATTATTTTCTATGTCGAAGGCATAAGAGTTTAAGCCAGTAACAATTGCTGTTCTCAAACGATTGAGGTTGTCGTAAGTAAAACCTTCCGTTTTTCCTTTGATATTATCTGTACGACTTACCAAATTTCCTGTTTTCAAGTCACCCCAATCTAAGACCAAATCTTGTTTGCCGTTTGCTTGATAGCGGGTTGGCATTGCAAAATTATTGTAGGTGACATTTGAGACAATGTTATTGCCCAACTTATAACTGCGCCATTTGCCAAAACCACTCATGACACCATAAGTACCGTCGAATAACATTTGCCCATTTTCCTGCTCTACTTTAAACAAATAACCATCAGAAGAATAGCTGTTTTTGATAACCAAACCAGAAGGATAAGTGGTTTTCTCTAAATCATTGTACTTGTTGTAATCAAAACTTTTGGTGTAGGCAGTGCCCTCAATCGTCTCTTTTGCGGTAGCGACTCGATGAAAATTGTCGTAAGTGTATTCCTGCAAAATACCATTAAAATTAGTGACTTTTTTGATTTGATTTAAGCCGTTGCCGCTTGTCACATACTCATTTGTAGTTGTGCCTTCTGCGCCTATGCGGGTTGTCAATCTACCAATATTGTCATAATTCATGGTGTATTCATTGCCATTTGCATCTTTTTGCCATGTCAACTGCCCATAATTATTGTAACTGTATTGGGTTGTACCTGCGTTTTGGTCTGTCAAAGTTGCCTGATGTCCTTTACCGTCGTAAGTCATAGACGTAATGACAGTACCGTTCATTTTGACATTCGTTTGATTGCCCCGATTGTCGTATTCAAAGGTCAAAGTGCCGCCGTGGTCAGTTGTCGCAATCGTTTTACCTGTGGCATCTGTCGTTTTTGAATTGACTTGTGCCGCAGGACTTGTGACGGTGACGGTAGTGTTTCCTGCACTGTAACTGTACGCATAACTTGTTGCACCTATTGACGTTGTTTCACTTGTCAATCTGTTCAAACCATCGTATTGATAGGTCGTATATTCAAGGTCAGTGTACCAATCTGTGCCATTGACAGGGGTTGATTTCTTAGATACATTGCCTTTTGCATCGTATTCTGTGATAGCATAAGTATAAACCCATCTGTGATAGTAGTCACCATAGTTTTCATGTGTAGCAACGGTTTTTCTACCAAAAACATCATAAATATCCCATGTTGATGGTCTTCCTGGCACTGTTGTTACGATGTCATAACATTTTAGAGGTAGATATTCGCCATCGTAAGACCATAGGTATTGCGTATTGATGTCATCGGCAGTACCTGTGTTTTGTGGCGTTTTCGTTTTGACAACCCTACCAAATTCATCATAAAAATGAGTGGTTGTCAAACCTGTAATATCGGTTTCTGTCAATACCGTTCCCCAACGTGGGTCATAGGTTTTTGAAGCCGTTTGATTGAGCGTATTCGTAATGCTGGTTGGAAACCTGCCTTTACTGTCATAACCAAAACTTTCATATCTCGGTGCGATGCCGTTAGAATACATGGCACTATTCGTCAAAAACCCAATCGTTGGGTTATAGGTATAATTCGTTGTACTGATTTCTACAACAATGCCTAATTCTCTTGACTTATCTATTTTGCTTGTTAAATCACCTTTATTGTTATAAGTACAAACACTTACGTTTTCCGTTGGAAAAGACATATTACTCCTTTTCTTTTGGACACTAATAATTTCTGGATGTGCTGGAACAGGCGTTCCGTAGGTACTGCCAAAAGTTTTAGTATTTGTAATGGTTTCAATATTATTGACATTTACGACTTCATTTGTAACATTACCATAGTCATCATATACATAAGTCGCATCAGAAGTTGTCCCTGTTAAGCCATCTGTACTGTTTGTCGCATCTACTTTCTGCCAATAACGTGTACCATTTACTTTAATACTGTTGGTATTAATCGTTTCTGATAATAAAGCATCGTTTGAAATGCGTTTGACGGTTTGTTTGTTTAAAGCGGACGTGATATACTGAGGGGTGGTGGTATTTGAAGACACAACAACCCCAAATTCAGAAATTGACCGTACATCTTGAACAGTATTATCGGTTTGAAACTTTGTAAACCCTAAAAATCCTAAGCCGCCTCGATGCACTTTTGCGTTTTCGTATTTGTAAGTTGTGGCTGTTGTGCCGCCGATACCGTTTGGAACGGTAACTGAAGACACCACTTTAATAGGCGCATCTATCACATTGATAGGATATGAAGAAGCCGCATTTTTAGTGTAAATAGAACTGCCTTCTGTCAGATATTTGTAGTCTATTTGAGTGACTTGGTTGAAACCGTCGGCTATTTTTTCGAGAGAGCCGAGTTTTAATAGCGGATTGAAAGATATAATAGAAGGATAGCCATATTCAACTAAGTCGCCATTACCAGTAGAGGTAACATACCGACATGAAGTTAATATATCAGTCCTGCCATCTCCATTAAAATCAGAAATGACTTGATTTACCTTAAATTGCTTATCATTTATGAAAAAATATGAATTATCAATATCGGCTATATAACGATTGTCCGTAAAGTTTTTAATAATAAAACCATTCCCATCGCTCAAATAAACAGTATAACTTATAGTAGCTTTCCTGTTATAGTTGTCTTTATATGAGAAAGTTGTTTTTGTTAGGACTACGTCACTTAATCCATCACCATTAAAATCAACAATCTCAAATTTGGAATATTTCGACTTTACGTCATATATAGGAAAAGATGTTAAATCATCCGTATTGTATTCGGTGTTAAAAGGAGTTGTAGAATCTTTAATCAATGTTTTACCCGTAGAACGATATAAATACCATGAACTCGTTGATTTGTTAAAACCTAATATATCAGATTTTCCATCTCCATTAAAGTCCCCTAATTGAAAATCTGTTTCACCTATAAAAGAAGGGTTAGAAGAACTATAGGAGTAAATTTCATCTGCATATTCTTCTAAAAAAGGCTCAGAAGTTAGAGTAACAGGTGTTAATGCAAAGACTTTTCTACTCAAAGTACCCGCACTCACTTTGGTAATCATTATGTCCGATTTACCATCACCATTAAAGTCAAGCAGTGATATTTTGCTTGAATTTACCCAATCGGCTGCAGCATTTCCAAAAGGAATATTAATCAAATGAAACCGATAAGGATTAGTCGTTGAAGGCGTAAATATGATAGCTTTAACAATATTAGTTACATTAGAACATGGGTTTAAAATAGCTAAAAAATCAGATTTCCCATCTCCATTAAAATCCCCAATATGTAACCAATCCTGTATTTTATTGTCATTATCACGAGGCAATATATCCCAACAGTTATTGTTATTACCAAAAGTTGCTCTAAAATCTCCTGAAATATCATCATTAGGAGGATTAGGAGATGTAACAAAGTCCGTTGCATCTTCATTTGGCTGAAAGATTTTAAAAGAGCTTTTACTATAATCAAGATCACCAGAGGTAGTTGTATTGATTTTTATTAAAATAATTTCATCTCTACTGTCACCAGTTGCATCCATAGTTGTTACAAAGCTATGCTGCTTTTGATTGGTAAAAGGAAGATAGTAATAAAACTCTGTACTTAAAAACTCTTTTGTAAAGGATAAAGTAAAAAGATTATCATTTTTATTTTTTCTATAAACTCTTATTTTTTTCACAAACTTATTGTTATAGTAAGTAAAGGTTTCACCCGTCAAAACATCTTTAAACCCATCGCCATTAAAATCTCCCGTTCCTAAAATTTCACCTATAAACCCTTGCGAAGAAACAGTTTCCATGTTAATCGTAGGCGCATTGTATTTAAAAATCGTCGCATTGAGCTGCGAATTATCACTGCCAAACTCTTTGACTTCATTCAAAAAGGAATGGATGTCATCTTTACCATATTCAAAAGCATATTTTTTAACTTGAACGTCCCCCTCAGTAGTAACCCTGATTTGGGTTAACAGTGAATTAGACGCAACCGCAGAACCTGTTATATACATGGTCGTTTTGTCCGTTCTGTCTTGATAACTAAACGCAATTTTATTATAAGGCAAAAAGGCAGCACTACCAGTATATTTTATTTCCTTAATTCGTAGTTCACGTCCATTCATTTCATAGACATACTCAACATAATTGCCATATTGGTCAGACATTTTGTTGATTTGCCATGATATAGTCACTGTATTGTTTTCATCTCGATATTTTGAATCTGAAGTATTACCATATTCGTAAATCATACCGCTTTTGGTTTCAACTTTAAACCAATCGGGGCTATCTGCACTGTTGCCAAAAGAGGTTACTTTTGAAAATGTTTCCATCTTAGTTCGGTAGCTACTTGTTGTAGCATCCCACTCCAAACGATTGCCATCTAAAGCGAAAAAGTCTTGATAATTGAGTTTTACAGGACTGACTTCACCATCATAGTGCATATTTTTTCCTGTTCTTGAAATAGCAGAAAGTCCTGCAATATTCCAACCCATACCCATCATACCGTTGCCGCCTTGACTGTTGTAAACCACTGATACACTCGGCACAACGCCTTTTGTGCCAGGCGGTAAAGTAATAGGAATCGTGTATGATGCGCCCCCTGTCGGCGATACATTTACAGCACCCGCTGTTAAGCCAACAGGTAAATCTAAGTCAATCGTTTTTGCTGCAATTGACCCCTCAGTATATAGAGGCAAATATTGGACATTTTGAGCGTGCATAGTAAGCACATAACCCCAAAGAAGGGTCATAAGGATTTTAAGTTTTCTCATAATTTTTAAATGGTTGAAGTTGAAAATAAAATAGATGTTTAAAGGATTACTGTTGGCTAACGACTTTCCAACGACCCAATACTTGTGTTTTGTCACGGCAAATAAGTACAAAGACACCTGCACCCGCCCGTGTAATATCCACACGCGTTGTAGATTCTGTAATCTGTTGTTTCTGAATTTGTCGCCCCGATGCGTCAAATAGTTCTAACCATGCCCCTTCTGAATAGTTATCGGTTGAAACTTGAAAAAGCCCATTGTTGGGATTTGGATAAACTTTAAAGGTCATTAAATTGGCAGCAACCACCGCTTTGAGTGAATCTCTGGGCTGTACATTGACCATTGAGGCGGATTCTGGCTCGGGCGTAAACCAATAAACAAGGTGACGTTGCACACGATTACCAGCATTGTCGTTTGTGTAGTGATGCACATATTGCCCCCACATAGGTGTGGCAACCACACAGAAAAGTAGAACTTGAATGAGTTGTCTCATAAGTAAATGAAAGTTTTAGAATTATATAAAATTGGATTAAAATCAGAGAATTGAGTTAAAGCATTTATTTGATTTGCACGAGTAATATTTTATTTACATAAACCTCATTAAACTTATATTTGAAACGGGCGCACCTTTGAAACATCTATAAAAACATAGAATTTAGCTTAAAATAAAAAAAAATAAAGATTTCAATGTTTTAAATCAATTAAAGTTATTTACAATCAATGTTTTATAAAAAGCAATTATTTTTATTTATAAATATAAAAATAATTACTCTGTTTAATGAATATAATCTATTTACGTTTGGCTCAGTTATTGGTAATGAGGTTTATGTTTGTAAATTGACCATAATAGATTGTATTAGCCGAAAAAAAAAGATTTAGAACGTTACCAAACGTTCTAAATCTTTCATTTACATCAATCTATATTTTCAAAATATAGTAATTCAATTTTTCACTCAAAACATCACCCCAGCCCGAATCGTCAATGACTTAACCGTACCCTTCGATTTGTCATCTTTAACCACCGTCGTACCTGATGATTTGTCGAACAAAGTGCCACCACTATTCCCAGTCATATCCGTAAATCCACTTTGGAAATACAAACCGAAGACAATCGCTGTGTTGTTTTGAATAATATATTCGCCACCAACACCCGCACCCCACGACATATTTAAGCCGTTGACATCGCCTTTTATATTGATTTTTTCTTGCGCAGGAATCGTATTTGCACTTGAAATATCGCCTGAAGCCTTTGTTCTGAAACCAAAACTAATCAACGGTTCTGCAAAATAACGAAGGTGGTTGCCTTGTTCAGGCGTACGCATCTTTAAACCGATGGGAATTTCTACAAATGTTAAACTGTAACGCAACTTCGTATCCATGGCAAAAGTATCCGTTACCTTTGGTGAAATATCAAATTCGCTCCACGAGTTTTTCCATAATTGCCCTGGCAAACCGAAACGCAATGAGCCGCCTGAATTGAAATGAAAACCGATACCCGAAGAAAACGAGTAGGCTTCGCTGAAACGATTTTCAACGACAAGCCCTAATTTTAAGCCCAAAGCTGAACCAGAACCGTTGATTTTCGTATTATCCGTACCCATCCATGACCATGAAGGGCTTGCTTGAATACCGAAGTGCAAATCTTGTGCAATGGAGAGAGAGACCAAACCGACCACGAAGGTCAAGGATAAAATGATTTTTTTCATAATTTAAATTCTTTGTTTGAAAAGTTTTTTTGAGAAATTTGTGCTAAATAACGCCTTTATTGAGCCGTCATTTTCCGCAAATCTCTGTATTTTGTTGAATTGCTTATTAATATTCAAAGGTAAAAGTACAACATTTAAGTTTCTAATTTTTATAAAAACTTTAACAATATTACGTAAATCATTGATTTCCATTTTGTTGCAAATTATTTCTCAATGAGTAAAAAGAATAAAAAAACGTTCATCGGTTCAACGATACCAACAACGGTTAAACAGGTTTCGACTCAAACAGCTCGTTCACAAGCTGCTGTTTCGCCCTCTTTTTGGAAAAACACCCGCCTTCAAGCTATTTTTATATTCGCTCTTAGCTTTGTGTTATATGCTAATACTTTGTCCTATGATTTTTGCCAAGACGACTCGATTGTCATCACCGACAATATGTTTACCACGCAGGGCGTAGCTGGCATCGGCGGTATTTTGCAATACGATACATTTTACGGTTTTTTCAAAGAATCGGGCAAAGCACAACTTGTTGCGGGTGGTCGTTATCGCCCCTTTACGCTTGTGATGTTTGCGATTGAATACCAACTTTTTGGCAAAAATCCTTTTATTGGACACTTTATTAACGTCATTTTGTTCGGTTTGACGTGTGTTTTGCTCTATTTTTTATTGCTAAAACTACTGAATTATCGAAAGAATAGCGACCCAACATCAATATTCAATCCGATGTTGGTGGCTTTTATAGCAGCTCTGCTTTTTGCAGCGCATCCGATTCATACCGAAGCTGTGGCGAATATCAAAGGGCGCGACGAAATTATGACGCTACTTGGCAGCCTTGCGGCTGTTTGGTTTTCGCTAAAAGCGTTTGAAAATGGAGGTTTTAAAAACCAAATCATTGCTTTTGCCCTGTTTTTTATCGCTTTATTATCAAAGGAAAATGCCATTACTTTTGTGGTCATTACGCCTATGATTTATTGGTTTTTCTTGAAAACAGACACTTTTACGGCTATAAAACAAGCGATTCCGTTTTTGGCAGCCGCTGTTTTGTTTATGATACTGAGGGGGGCTGTCATCGGCAATCAGTTTGGCGGCGAGCAAATGGAGTTGATGAACAACCCTTTTTTGAAACTCGTTGGCAACACTTATGTGCCTTTTGATTTCTCTGAAAAATTTGCCACCATTACCTATACACTTGGCAAATACGTTCAAC
>JAYTMI010000636.1:0-8227 GCA_043728625.1 Saprospiraceae bacterium
TTAATGGCTTTTTGCACCCCCTCAGTATCGTGGGCGCAAAAGTGCTACGACTATGCCTGCAATATCAGCAAAGCCAAAGCCGCCTTGAAATCTGAAAACTACGACGAAGCCTTAGCGTACGCCAAAGCCGCTAAAGGCTACCCCAATGCCCATGTCGCAGAAGCTGATGCTTTGGTGGATGCCGTTTTTAAAGGCATCAAGGCACAGAAGCAAAAGGCGATTGAAGAAAAGAAAAAAGCAGACTTGGCAACAGAACACGCCGAAGCTGAAAAAACAAAAGCCGTAGCTGCTGAGAGAAAAGCAACCGCTGTATTGGCTAAGATTTACTTTTATGACAATAAGTTTGGTTTAGCTTATGAAAAAAAAGAAAATGGTAGAGGGCAGTATGGTTTTATTGACAAAAAACTCCAAACAAAAATAGCTTTCAAATACGAAGAAGCCTTACCTTTCGATGAGACAGGTTTTGCTAAAGTGAAAAGCGACGAGATTTATTATCTGATTGATACATTTGGACTGGAATACAAATTAGCAACGGACACCCATCAATTGGATGCGGGTATCACGGCTTTGGATTTAAGTCATAAATTCCTCAAAGAAATCCCCCCCTCAGTATTCAAGCAAAAACAATTGAAAGTATTGTTATTGAGCGGAAACAAAATAACCATTTTATCCGATAGTATTTCAGAATTGTCTGCGCTACAATCTTTGGTTTTGATGGACAATCATCTCACCAGCTTGCCCACCTCTTTGAGCCAATTGTCTAAACTCCAATCTTTGAATTTGAGTTATAATTGGCTTTTTAGTCTGCCTGATTCTTTCAACCGATTGTCTGCGCTGCAATCTTTGGATTTGAGTAGAAATCAACTCACAGGGCTGCCCGCCATTTTGAGCCAATTGTCCGCACTAAAATCTTTGTCTTTTAATTCTAACGAGCTCGACAGTCTGCCCGCCTCTTTGAGCCAATTGTCTGCGCTCCAATCTCTGTCTTTGAGTTCTAATAGACTTAAAAGCCTGCCCGAGTCGTTCAGTCAATTGTCCGCACTCCAATCTTTGGATTTGGGGTCAAATCAACTCACAAGCCTGCCCGAGTCGTTCGGCAAATTGTCTGCGCTCCAATCTTTGGATTTGAGTAGAAATTACCTCGACAGCCTGCCCGAGTCGTTCAGTAAACTGTCTGCGCTGGAATCTTTGAATTTGAGTTCTAATCAACTCATAAGTCTGCCTTTTTCATTTTGTGTATTTAAAAACTTGAACGTGTTTGATTATTCAGATAATCCACTGAAAGATGTGCCTGATTGTTTAAAGGAGATAAAGAAGGAGTGAGGGTGGGTTGTTGAATTAGAACGACATGAAATTATTTATATGCTACTAAAACCAGTGAATGATGAAACAGCTTTTGATGATAATATGCTTTATCTTTTTTTGCACCCCCTCAGTATTGAAGGCGCAAAAGTGCTATGACTATACCTGCAATATCAGCAAAGCCAAAGCCGCTTTGAGCCAAAAGCATTTCAAAGAAGCATTGGCGTATTGTAAAGCAGCAAAGGCGTATCCGAATGCTGACATTGCGACAGCAGATGCCTTGATTGATAAAGTATTTGAAGGCATAGAAGCACAAAAGCAACTGGCTATTGATGAAAAGAAACGCGCTGAAGAAGCCACAATAGAAGCCATGAAAGCTTCCCGTGCAGAAAAGAAATCAGCAGCAGCAGCACTCAAAGCGACAGAAGTGGCTACAAAAGAAGCAGAAAATGCGCAACGTGAAAAACAACGTGCCGAAAAAACGGCGCGTGCGGCTGAAAATTCTGCCGTTTTTATGAAGGTTCGCAGTAAAGACTCAACTTTAGCTTTGCGGATGATGCAGTACAATTATTTGCGCCACCCTGAAAACAAATTTACACGTGACATTTATCAACAGACAGTCAATAATCCAGACGCTGTTTTTTATCTGAATAGACTGAGGGGTCAAACGGCTGCTGTGGATGGTATTGCTTTTTCGCCCGACGGCACAAAAATCGTAGCCCATTATACGGATGGTAAAACGATGCTGTGGGATATGGCACATAAAGCGAAAGCAATAGTTGTCCAGTATAATGGCGGTTCTAATCATGCTGTTGTTTTTTCGCCAGATGGCAAAAAGATTTTAATAGGTAGTCGTAACGGAATGGCTGTACTTTGCGATGTTGAAACAGGGCAGGTGGAAAAAAGGTTTTTGAGTGATTCTCATATTTTTGCTGTCGCCTTTTCACCCGATGGCAATAAGATTTTGACAGCACACAACAAGGGTTTAACTTTCTTATGGGACATAGCAACTGAAAAAATAGAAAAATGTTTTATAGGGAATACGTCTTACGTTTTTGATGTCATTTTTTCACCCGATGGTAAAAAAATAGTGACCGCGAATAGTGACAGATTGATACGGTTATGGGATGTGACAAGCGAAAAAGTCATTAAGTTATTTGTCGGAAATACCAACGATGTTAACGCCATTGCTTTTTCGCCCGATGGCAAAAAGTTACTAACATCCACAAGGGTAGGTATTGTCCAGTTATGGGACGTTACCAACGGCAAAGCCGAAAAAACATTTATCAAGCATACTTCAGATGTATTAAGGGTTGCTTTTTCGCCTGATGGTAAAAAAGTATTAACAGGAAGTAGAGACGGCACAGCACAGCTTTGGGATATACAAAAAAAAGAATTGGATAAAGTTTTAATTGGACATGTACACGACATTTCAGCTATTGCCTTTTCACTCGATGGAAAAAAAATTGTTACAGGTGATAAAGAAGGTTCGATAATGCTCTGGGATGCGATGGTTGAAAAAACGAACAATTCTTTTATAAGTGATAAGAACAGTGTTTCAGCCGTTGCTTTTTCGCCCGATGGCAAATCATTTGTCACAGGCGGCAGTGATCCTATCGTGAAGTTATGGGACAGTCAAAGTGGGAAGATGGTCAAAACCTTTGTGGGGCATCAAGATTATGTTGGCGCAGTTGCATTTTCATCAGATAGTAAAAAAATAGCCACATGCAGTAGGGACAATACAGTAAAAATATGGGATATAACAACCGCGAAACCTGAACAATCTTTGCTCTGGGACGTGGAAACAGATATTGCGAAAAAAGCTCATTCCCGAAATATCTCTTTGTCGGTAACGGCGGTTGCATTTTCGCCTGATGACAAAATGATATTGACAAGCAGCGGGAACAAAACAGCGCAACTATGGGATATTGAAAGCGGAAAAGTGATCCAAACATTTGTCGGACATGATGACTTTGTTACAGCCGTTGCCTTTTCACCTGATGGTAAATGGGTTTTGACAGGCAGTAGAGATAATACAGCAAAGCTATGGGCGTGTGAGACAGGGCAAGTTCTGAAAACATTTGGTAAATATAGTAACTTCATCACCGCCGTTGCTTTTTCGCCTAATGGTAAAAAAATAGTTATAACAAGCTATGATAAATCAGCTCATTTGTGGGATATAGCAAGTGGCGAAGTAGAAAAAAACTTTATTGGGCATGAATTCGAAATTAAGGCAGTCGCCTTTTCGCCTGATGGTCAAAAAATAGTTACTGCCAGTTATGACAAAACGATTAAATTATGGGATGTGGCAAGCGAAAGGGCGGAAAAAACTTTTATTGGACACACAGATGTGGTAAACGCTATTGGTTTTTCACCCGATGGTAAAAAATGTGTAACAGGCAGCTCAGATAACACTATTAGGATTTGGGATACTGAAAAAGATGCAATTGAAGACAAAGTATATTCATTTTCACTTTACGAGATGGCGCAGGAAGGACTCCTTATTGAGCCACAAGATACCCCTCAGTATTGGCGAGACAGTATAACCTATGCTGAACAAACAGCTGAGCATGAACGATTGGTTGAAGAAGCGTCTGACACTATAAGCTCCAAACGTTGGGCTGTTTGGCGCAACTCGGTGGACTATAAACAGTATTATACTTTGATTGATTCGCTAATGAAAATCGCAAAAGCCAATGAGCAAGCCGAAAAAGCTCTGATGAATGCAGATAGAGAAGCCGCTCAAAAACAAGCTGCCATAGAAAAAGAAAAAATAGACCCTATTGGATTTTTACAAGATAAAGCCCGCCAAGAAACGGATTCTGTAAAACTCTATAATCTGCTTGGTATTTTGATTGATTCCTTTCGTCACCGTTGGCAACAAGCCCCCGAGGACTATGCCTCAAACCTTGGTGAGGCTTATCTGGAGCGGGCATGGTTGGGGTTTTTCCTCAAAAAGTTTAAACAAAGTGAACAAGATATTCGGGCAGGTGTCACAGCAGATAGCACAAATATCTTAATTCAAACAAACCTTGCACCCGCTCTTTTGATGCAAGGCAAATTTAATGAAGCCAAAGAAGAATATGAGAAATGGAAAGACAAGGTGTTGAATGTCAATGGTTTTGACACTTACCGCGAAGCTTTTCTCGATGATTTGAATACGTTTGAAGAAGCGGGCATCATACCCAAAGAACGGGCGCAAGACGTGAAAGCCATCAGAAAGTTGTTGGAGAAGAAAGAGTAAAGAAAGCAACCCAAGTCCAATTCAGCAAAAAATACCGCAAACACTATCCAGCAAAGACATCTAAACACTAACTTTCAGCCTTTACGACAAAAAATACTTTTCATCTAATCAAACTAATTAAACAATGAAGAAAGTTTCTACACTCTTTTGGGTGTGTCTTTGCGCCTTTTTATTTATTAATACTGAGGGGGTCGCTCAAAACCAATCAGTTGCAAAAAGTTCTAATAATCCTATTCTAAAAGATTTGAAATGGCGGAATGTGGGACCGTATCGTGGCGGTCGCAGTCTGGCAGTGGCAGGTCATGCGGATCAGCCATTGACATATTATTTTGGAGCAGTCGGCGGCGGTATTTGGAAAACAACGGATGGAGGCATGAAATGGAATCCCATTTCTGACTCAACTTTCAACAGTTCGAGTGTCGGCTCGATGTGTGTTGCCCCTTCTGACCCCAATATCGTTTATGTGGGCATGGGTGAGACTGAAATTCGCGGCAATATCTCATTTGGCGATGGAGTTTACAAATCAACAGACGCTGGTAAGACTTGGAAGCATTTAGGTCTTAAAAAGTCATGGGGCATCGGTCGTATCACCGTGCATCCACGCGATGCAAATATTGTTTACGTAGCTGCCCTCGGAAATCCTTACGGTCGTGTAGATAAGCCGATGGATTCGGAGGATAGAGGTGTTTTCCGTACTACGGACGGTGGCACAACTTGGCAAAAAGTCCTTGCGCCAACGAATAATAAAACGGGTGCAATAGATGTTGTGATTGACCCTACAAATCCATCTATTATATATGCTTCGCTTTGGGAATGTTATCGAAATAATTACCAAATGTCAAGCGGTGGCGAAGGGTCGGGCATGTATAAATCAACCGATGGTGGTTCGACTTGGAAGAATATCTCAAACAAACCGGGTTTGCCCGTTGGTATTTTAGGTAAAATAGAGTTCGCTGTTTCCTATTTTGATGGCAATCGAGTTTGGGCGATGGTTGAAAACAAAAACGGTGGTATTTTCAAAAGCGATGATGGTGGTGAGACTTGGGCGCAAGTAAATACGGACAAAAACCTGCGTCAACGTCCTTGGTATTTCTCTGAAATTGCGGCAGACCCGGGTAATCACGATGGTTTGTATGTCCTAAATGTCGGTTTTTGGTACACAGGTGATGGAGGTAAAACGTCTCGGAATATTCGCCCTGGGCATGGTGATTGCCATGATATTTGGATTAATCCAAAGAATCCAAACAACTTTATTTTGGGTGATGATGGTGGCGCAGAAGTGACTTATACGCAAGGTCAGACGTTTACGGAACTGGATTTGCCGACTTCGCAATTCTATCATCTTTCTTTAGACAATGATTTTCCTTATCATTTATATGGTGCTCAGCAAGATAATTCCTCGATTCGGATTCAGTCACGTAATACGGATGGTTTTACCATTAATCGGCAGAATTGGGAAGTCGCAACGGGAGGTGAATCTGGCTATGTGGTATCAGATCCGACCAATTCGGACATCGTTTATGGCGGCAATTATATGGGAGAATTGGAAAAATTGAATTTTAAAAACGGTCAAAATCAAAGCATTTCTGCGAATCCAGTTATTTATTTGGGTGCGGGTGCGAATGAAATGAAATACCGTTTTCAATGGACATTCCCTGTTGTGTTTAGTCCGCATGACCCAAAGGTTTTGTATTGCACGTCTCAATTTGTACATAAAACAACCAATGGCGGTCACTCTTGGGAGTTGATTAGCCCTGATTTGACGCGGAATGACCCTAAAACGACAGGTTCTTCTGGTGGTGAGATTACGAAAGACAATACAGGTGCGGAAACTTTTGCGACCATTTTTACATTTGCCGAATCCCCTGTGCAGAAAGGTTTGATGTGGGCAGGTACAGACGATGGTTATTTGCATATTTCGCAAAATGCAGGTAAGAATTGGACAAAATTAAGCGTCAGTGGCTTGCCCGATTGGGCGTTAATGAGCATCATCGAGCCGTCACGTTATGATGTGGGAACGGCTTATTTGGCAGCAACACGGTATAAATTAGACGATACCAAGCCTTATTTGTTCAAAACAAAGGATTTTGGCAAAACGTGGACTAAAATTACTGAGGGGTTGCCCGACAACGCCTATTGCCGTGTGATTCGTGAAGACCCGAACTACAAAGGGCTGCTTTTTGCTGGAACAGAGATAGGCATTTATGTATCTTTCAATGACGGAGCGAATTGGCAGCCGTTGCAAGGCAATTTGCCTTTGTCGCCGATTCACGATTTGCAGATTCATAAGACAGAACGAGACCTGTGCGTCGCCACGCATGGACGAGCGTTTTGGATTTTGGACAATTTAGAACCTGTTTATGCTTTAATGAAAGACCCCTCAGTATTGAGCAAAAAAGCGACATTATTAAAGCCCGAAGATGCGTGGCGTGTCGGCGGTGGTGGCGGTTTCTCAAGTCCAGATACACAAGCGGGTGAGAATGCACCGAATGCTGTTTTGGTCAATTATTACTTCAAAGAAAAGCCGAAAGAAGAGGTGCAGTTGCGTTTTATTTCCGCCGATGGCGATTCGATTATCACGTATTCGAGTACGAAGGACAAAAAAGGTAAGGCATTAGAGATAAAAAAGGATTTTTATCAAAAAGAATCCGTTCAACGCCCGGGCGTGGCGGCGGCAGATGCGGGTTTGAACACGTTTTTGTGGGATATGCGCTTGGCAGATGCGATAGATACTGACCCGCCCGCATTGTTGTGGAGTGGGAGCGTAGTCGGTCCGAAAGTACCGCCCGGAAAATACTTTGTTGAGATGCTTGTTGGTAATGAAGTGATTGGTAAACAAGACTTTATGATTCGCAAAGACCCTCGTGTGGAGGCATCTGATGCTGACCTTGTGGAAAGCGCAAAATTCCAAATCAAAGTGCGCGATAAATTGAGCGAAACGCATAAAACTGTCAACGAACTGCGTGCGACCCGCAAGCAAATCACAGATTATATGGCAACAGTCACAGATTCTACTTTCAAAAAAGAAATAGAAAAAGTATCCAAACCGATGCTTGACAGTTTGCAAGCTGTGGAAGATGAGTTGATTCAACACAAAGCAAAGGCTTTCCAAGATTTATTAGCTTTGCCTATTAAGTTGAACAATAAATTGGCGAATTTGGCTGATGCTGCCTCAAAATCCGATACTAAACCAACGACTTCTGTTTTTGAATCGGAGAAAGATATTGTCCCAAATATTGATAAACAAATCGCTAAATTGAAAAAAACACTGGATATGTATGTGCCACAGTTTAATAAGTTGGCAGAAACACAGAAGGCGGCGGCGATAAATATTAAGAAGGGGTCGTAAACGACTTCCATGTTCGGGGAACTTTTAAAATTCCCCGAACATTTTACCAAAACACCAAAGAAATAAAACAGGATGCGGTATCAGTAAATCGGATTTCAATCCGAGGTACAATCTTCTGCTTTATCCACAAAACGATTTGTTGTATCTAAATAAAAAATCAGGCGCGCGCGTTATGCGTTCACGTGAACGCATTCATCTTTCACGCAAGCGCGATATGCTTTCACATAAGAATTAAAACAGGATGTTTTGTCTAAAAGTACTTACATGTGAGCGCAAACCGAAAACAGACATAACCGTTTGGAAATTCAAGCCATAAGTTTCTGGATATTGAT
>JAYTMI010000637.1:0-3738 GCA_043728625.1 Saprospiraceae bacterium
CCTGAATTATTGGCAAAAATAAATAAGGAAGTCTATGTCAAACATGAAAAAGAAGACTTTAATTCGATTTTGAACGGCCTTTTAGGGCAAAAGAAACACATTCATTTTCATGCAGGCGATGTGATTGATAAGGAATTGGACAGCATTGCAAACATAGAAAATGCCAATCAATTAGTAAAAGCAATAGCACAAATCATTGATAAACAAATCATTAGCAATTACAAATTGTGGCCCAGCAAGTATATTGCTTACGACTTATTGTACAATACAGATAAATATGCTTCACATTATTCGCAAAGCGATAAACAGGCTTTTGAAGTAAGAATAGCGACAAAGGTGGATGCCCACATTCCACAATCAAAACAATGCTTTTTGGAAATGTATGCCAATCCTGTGACGAATAAAGCCGCTTTGCTCGATTAGATTTTTTTGACCACTGTTGGGAGGGGTTTGACAAATCAATTGGCTATTAACATTTTACAGAACAATTGTTCGCATTTATACAATCTTGTTATTTTGGAAGTGCATAGCTTTGTCTTTATAAACGGGCTAAATGTTTCGGTTTAATACCTTAACAGTACATTTATTCCTTTTTAACCCAATTTTTATCGTCCTTTAATATCTAAAAAACCATAATAATGAAAACATTTACACTCCTTTCTTTTACAATATTGATCTCTTTTGTCAACCTCTATGCCTACGAATCGGTGCAAAGAGAACAAAAAAAATCACCTACAATTCATAATTTCATTGTTCTGAACAATGCTGTGATAAAGCCTATTAAGCTGACAAACTCAATAGGAAAGAGTTGGAAATATCCAAAGGCAGCAGAAAATTTAATGAAAAAGATTGATGCACTAACTGAAAAACATCGGATAAGTAAAGTCCATTATCAAGCAACGCTGAATGATAAAAACAGTCATTTAACAGAAAAACAAAAAGACAAAATAGCGTACGAGATAAAAGACATAGACTGTAGAATAGCAGAACTTATGACGTCAAAAGCCGATATTGAAAGATTGGGTAATGACAAAGAACATATCTATGATTTGGGTGGAGAGGGACGAGATGGTGGCGCACAATATATCATGAAAGGAAAAGATAAGTGTGTCAAAATACAAGGCTCCTGTGATGCACAATTCATCCATGAAATTAGGCATATTTCGCTGTCATTGCAAGACAAAAGAGGTTTGCGTTTTAGCAGAAACAATATGTTGATGCCCGTTTTTGCAGATGGGATTGAAGACGAGTTACAAGGCTACCGCGCTCAATTTGCTTTTAAGCCGAATTCTTTGCCCGGTTTTTATCCTAAATATCTGGAGGATGTTAATTTAGAATACATCAGTAATATCCAAAAAACGGATCGCTCTTTTGCTTATCCAAGCATCCAAAAAATGGTGGATGATGATAAAAGAATTGCAAAAAATAACAAGAAAATAGACAAAGACAGCAGCATTGCGCATAATATCTTAGTTAATGCAAAACAATAAGGAAAGGCATTCTTCATTAATAGAGATACCCCCTCAGTAAAAACGTATTAGGAATCAACATAAATTAATAACCCGTTTAAACTCATAAAACCAGTGATAGAATATTCAACATACCCTGCAAACTTCACATTACAGCGTTTTATACGGTTGTATATAATTCTGCGTACCCCAGGAGAGACACTCAATACGCTTAGAAGAGCTAAACTCTATTCCGCTTTATTATTGAAATTCGGCAAAATGCCAGAAGCCATTCCAGGTTCTTATGTCTTTCCGCATCAGTTGAATAAAAAATTCATATTTTATAACCATCAGTCATGGCTTTGTGAGAGGCAGAATGAGGGTTCTTTTTTTCAGAATACCGAAAAATCTCATGTTTTGTGTGTTGTTCTCACACCTATCGGTGTCCATCATCTATTTCGTGACAGTTCGACTAAAAAGCCTAAACAAGATTTTTCATTTGAAAACTTATGTTTAGATGAACAATTTGAAGGTTTAACTGAAAAAATGCAATCAGTGTATGTTTATAACGAAGCCATACAATTAGTTGAAAGCCATTTATTCAACTATTTCAGTCATTTGGACATACCCTTATCAAATAAAGACATGACACCTGTTGTCGATTATATTTTGGCGCAAAATGGCGTGATAAAAATTAAGGACTTGGAAGACAAGTTTCACCTCAGTGGGCGTTGGTTGGAGAAACAGTTTGCGGAACAAGTGGGTATGTCGCCTAAGGACTTTGCAAGGGTTACTCGGTTCAATGCGCTTATAACAGAAGTAAAAATGACCCCCTCAGTATCTTGGTCAGATTTAACGGACAACTACGGCTATTACGACCAATCTCACCTCATTCGTGATTTTCACGATTTTACAAAACAATCACCCACAGAGTTTTTTAAAAACGCCTCTACATTGAGGGTTAACATTTCAGTTTAATTACTCAAAATATTTTTGTTATAAATCATTGATGTTCGTATTCATCCAATCTTAGCCCTTATTTTAGGTGTATTTTTGTTGCTTATTAATAAAAACCTTATTTGAAAACAATTTAAATGTTTGCCTTATGAAAAACAATTTCTTTCCTTTAGTTACTGTGGCATTATTTGCCCTCTTGAGTGTAACAAGCTGCACAAAACAAAATAACAGTATTGATAGTGAACTGTCCACGCAGAATATTCAAACAGCCATTGTCGGTTCTTGGCAATTTGTTGAAAAAGGCGTTGAAGTGGCTATGCACGATGGTCATATTTGCAGTGACCCTCAAAATATGGCGCAAGACAAAGTCACTTATGTCGTACAATGGGAAAATGTCGCCAGCGATGAAAAAAGGCAGTTCAAGCCAAACGGTGATTATAGCACCTATGTGAAAACGGCACTTACATGCCAAGGCACTTTCAAGATTGCGGATAGCGGCGTTTTGGAAATGAATACGAATTGCGCGAACACAATTGAGAAAATTGAGAATGTGCCCGCGACCTATTTAACCATCAAACAAGGCAGTAATTATTTCAAGTACCTTAAGTTGGATTAATCTCTAGTGAGAGTTAATTAAATATGATAAACATTTATTAACCGCAGTTTAACATAGACTTTGATTAAAAGATGTCCATGTTAATCTGCGGTTTTTTTTGTGAACTTAAAAGTCTTCCCCCCCTCAGTATGAAGACAATTTTTCATCCACAATGCTCAATACACTTGAGTTCATACCCAAACCCCAATGACTGCCTCTCACCTCTCGGTTTTCATGCTTTTCATCCACAATCCGTTCCATACAGGCTTGCCACGGCACAATGCCGTCTTGTTTTGTATAAATAGCCGTCGTCGGAATCGGCGCAGGATTGGGTATTTGTAGCCGCCAAGTTTCGTCAACACCCGAAGTATCGGTAATCATTTCATAAATCCATTTGGCATTATTAGGCGCATCTACGCCTGAAAAAGGGCTGCCCAAAGTGATGATTTGATGAAACAATTCAGGTCTTTGTTTAGCTATTTCGCGGACATAAATGCCGCCCATACTCCAACCCACAAGCGTTATTTTGGTATTGTATTGCTTGTAAATGTCATCAATCCGCTTGTTTAAGCGTTTCAAATCCTTTAAATCGTTCAATTCCCCTAAGTTTCTGCCCAATTCCCAACCCAAAGCGGTATAGCCTAATCGGTTGATAAACCGCATCAAAACCCTTGTCGAATAGTCGGTACACAAAAGCCCCGGCACAACCAAAACAGGATGACCGTCTCCCCTCTTCTC
>JAYTMI010000638.1:0-2064 GCA_043728625.1 Saprospiraceae bacterium
TTTTCAACATGGCATCCAATGGCTTTGCTAAATTTAGCCTTAGTACCTGACAACTACAATAGTTTCGGCAGCTATTGGGTTTTTAGAAAATTAGAGCAAAATGTTCAAGCATTTAAGGAAAATGAAGCAGAAATTGCAAAAAACCAAGGCTTGGAAGGTGAAGCGGGAGAAATCGTCGGCGCAAGAATCGTTGGCAGATATGAAAATGGTATGCCTATCGCCGTCAGTGAAGAAGAAGATGAAATAAAGGGTATATCCATTACCGCAACTAAAGCAAGTCAAATCAACAATTTTAACTATCCCGCAGGTTCCCGTTGTCCTGTTCATGCGCATATCCGCAAAGTGAATAAGCGGACGAAGGGATTTCCACGCATTGTCCGTCGGGGCATTCCTTATGACGAAAGGTTGAATAAAACACAACAAAGCGAGGATGAACCCCAACCAACTGAGGGGGTCGGTTTGTTGTTCCAATGTTTTCAAAGCAATATTGAAAATCAATTTGAAGCCATACAAAAGGAAGCCAATAAAGACCCCAAAGACCTCATCATCGGTTGCCCCAAAGAAAATAAATATGTCAAACTCAAAGGTGGCGGTTACTTTTTTGCACCGAGCCGTTTGTTTTTTGAATCTTTAAACCCTATTTCTTCACAACGAAATTTAATTGCAGAAATGAAAAAAGGAATTGTTGGTCAAATTACGACAAATGGTAAAACCAGTCGTGTTTACTATTCAAGTATGGTCTCTCAGTTTATTATTGATCAATTAAGAAATGAAATTGAAGATGCTGTACAAACAGAACTTGATAGCAAAAACCATTCTGGAACGCGGAATCAAGTGGTTGAAATTTTAACATCAGGAAAGACTGAACTTTTGACTAAATTAACAAAAGCGCATAAACTCCATGAGTGGTACAAAAGCAAACACGAAAACGCAGGTGTTTCTTTAGAAGACCATAACTTGCAAGGAGGCGGTGATTTTGACTTTATAGCAAATGAAAATAATGAGCATGGAAAGAAGGGGGATATAGTAAAAGGTAGTACGCCTATAATTTGTGCTGATGGCATTTGTTGCGCGAGTGAAGGTGACAATGCTTATTTTATGGTACAAAGCTCAACTATACCAGAAACGTCAGATAAGACGGCTATTAAGGAAGTAACAGAAACAGATGATGGTTTATGGCATATTTATGAAACGGCAAAAAATACCCCTTTTACCATCAATATAGAAGGTGAAAACTATGCTTTTACAACTTAGATTATCATTACGACATATCCAACATGATTTATGAAAAAGAGATATTGTCTGTTACTATTTTGCTTTTTAGTAGCTCCTTTAGCCATAACTTTTGGGCAAATATCAAGGCAAGATAGCCTGCGTTCCAAAGCCTTATTAAGCGCGCTCTACCAACACCAAGGTCAAGAGCCTGATAAGGCTTTGGCTTATGCAGACACCCTCAAACGATTTACAAAAGACCACCGATTATGGAAGGAGTATATTGATGCGCATATTTTCGAAGCACAAGTTTATGCATTTAAGGCAAATTGGTCAACAGCTCAAAAAACAATTGATGAAGCCGAACACATGTTACGTGTCCATACAGAGTTTTTAAATTATGAAGAACAAAGCACCCTAAAAGCGAATATCTATACAAGGCAATTATTAATTGCCTCAATGACAAATGACCATAAAAGACTCCACGAATTCATTGAAAAAGGATTAGACCTTAAAAAAAATAAGATTATAACACACAGTGATTCAAGTATGATTCGAAATGCTTTTTACTATCAATACTGGACTGAAAATACGCGCGGCAATATTACTGAAGCCTTGAGGCAATTGGATAATTACAAACAATACTTAAAAAACAATGATGTAATCGTTGGGAATATCCTGAATTATACAAATTACGCACAATTGCGTCTGGATTTGAAACAATACCCAATAGCAGAACTTAATTTTATGAAGGCAGCCGCAATTGCTGAACAAACAAAAAAGGAGAATGGATGGCAATTAAATTACAATAATCTACTCATTAAACGTATCAGTTTTTATATCAAAAACCGA
>JAYTMI010000639.1:0-11139 GCA_043728625.1 Saprospiraceae bacterium
ATCAATAGTGATACTTGTTAAAGCGTCGCGGTGACCATTTTTGACGCGATAGCCTTTACGGCGTTTCTTTTTGAAGACGATAACTTTGTCGCCTTTCAAATGTTCGTTTACAGTGGCTTTTACAGTTGCGCCACCTACATTCGGCATACCGATATTTACAGAACTGCCGTTGTCAATCAACAATACTTCGTCGAATGTGACACTGCTACCTGCTTCGGTTTCTAACCGGTGGACGAAAAGCTGTTGCCCTTCAGTCACTCTTACTTGTTGACCGGCTATTTTTACGATTGCATACATGATGTTAAGGAACTTTTATTAATAAAATAAGTTAAAAAACAGAAAAGAAAGAGGTCGAAAAGCCCCATTCCTTCAATTCAGGGCGCAAATATACACTTTCTCAACCAAATCCCATAAGGTTTTTTGAATAAAAACAACAAAAATTAAGCTATTTTGACCCATTAGACCTTTTTAAGTAAGCGTTTTTCTACCTTCGCAGCAGAACGCCTAATCTAAATCTTTTTATTGATGTGCCACCGAACGATTTTAACGATAGCTTTCTTGTTGACTATCAGCATTTTACGCAGTACACCGTACTTCTACATCAAAGTAGAAGCCCCCTCAGTATGGACAGCCGAATGTGCCTTACTGAACGCCCAAAAAGAGCTGAGAATATATAAAATTGAATTGCAAAAAGAGACCAACGATGCTCATTTTGCGCTCGATATTGAAGAACCCAAATTGATAACACTGACCTACGCAGGTGAATCTTTCGATATTTTTGTAGAACCGACCGATGATTTAACGATCATTTTTACAAATAAACAAATCAGCAAAACGATTCAATTTCAAGGGCAAGGGACTGACAACAACACCATTTTCAGTGTCTTTCAAAGCCGTTTTCGTTCCAATATTGTTTCTGATTTTAGAACAACATTCCTCTCCCCTTCGATTGATGAAGGGGTAAAAAGCCGTGTTTTATCGTCTGATGCGGCTACTTTTTTATCATTCACCAATGCTGATAAGGAAGCGGCTTTACAGTTTTTAGAAAATTCAAAATCTAAAATCAATAAAAATCTTTATTCGCAACTCTGGACAGAAATCAACTACACTTACGACACGCAGCTTTATGCTTATTTTTTATTAAAAAAAATGACTCCTGATGAATTTCGATTGACAACGCAAAAATTTTTTCCATTCAAAGGATTCAACTATACCGATTATGAACGAAACGAAACAAGTGTTTTTCGCAATGCGTTAAAAACGTTCATTCACTATCAAGCCCAGCAATTTCAAAACGATGATGACCCCAATACACTTTTTGAAACGATAGAAAAAAAACTCGACGGTTACGACCATTTTTGGTTAGAAAAAGAACTACTCATCGAGGTTTTAGACAAGACACACAGCCTAAGTTTTGGACGGCAACACATCGAGCGTTTTCGAGAAAAGTGTATTTTCAAGGAGATTGTAAAAGAAATTGATGATGCTTATGACAAATATTTAGACGTAACAGAGCGCAGCGAAGCACCTGATTTACAATTAGTTACGATTGATGGCAAACCTGTTTATTTGAAAGAACTTCAAGGTAAAGTCGTTTATATCAATTTTTGGGCAAGTTGGTGTCAACCCTGTATCAGCAACTTTACGAAATACGCAGAGGTGCGAAATCGCCTTTTTACTGAGGGGGTCGTTTTGTTGAATATTAGTATTGATGAACAGCCCGAACAGTTCCGAAATGCAGTGACACGACTCAATATACAAGGGCTAAATGTGCAGCCGATGGATATAGCCGCAACGAAAAGATTATATAATTTATATGCCATACCCAGCTATTTCATCGTTGACAAACAAGGCAAATTCGCTCATCTTTCAGATAAAGAAGGGCGAGATGTGATAGCAGAATTTAAAAAATTGCTTGCAGAGTGACTTGTTTTTCTAATTTTGTGTTATTCTTGTTTTTTTTTTACTTGTTACAACATGCTACCACCACTTTTTAAAATAAGAGACAAAGGTAAATACGGCTTCATGGACGCTGATGGCGAAATCATCGTCGAGCCACAATACCAAGACATTGAGGACTTTCACAACGAATTTGCGCGGGTGAGAATCTTTGACCGAGTGATGTTAATGGACAATTACGGTCGTCTTTTGATGAAAAGAATCTTCAATTACGTCGGTCTGATGGAGGAAGGCTTGGCGCGTGTTCAATTGGTCAATCAGTGGGGATATATTGACAGCCGTTGCAATTTGGTCATTGACGTTCAATTTGAAGGCGCGGGCGATTTTCATGGCGGTATGGCAACGGCACGGTATGGCGGTCTTTGGGGATTCATAAATAGAGAAGGCGAATTTGTTGTAAAACCGCAATTTGAGGAAGCAGAAAAGTTCAATAATGGTCTCGCAGCCGTCAAATCAGAGGGTAAATGGGGTTTTATCAACAACAAAGGTAAATGGGTCGTTGACCCAACCTTTGATTTAGCAACCACATTTCAAGGCGATGCCGCCACCGTTTTTGAAGGCGATAAATGGGGTTTGTTGCACAAATCAGGGCAGACCATTATACCCCCTCAGTATCCGCACATAAAAGGCTTGAGTGATGGACAATTTATGGAAGGCTTGGCAATCGTCAAAATTGAAGAAAAATTTGGCTTCATCAATCAAGGCGGCGAAGTTATGATCAACCCTGTTTTCGAGTTCGTCGGCGATTTTTACAATGGTTTGGCGGTGTTTAGTTATAAAGAAAAATTTGGTTACATGACCAAAACCGCTAAACTGCACATCGAACCCCGTTTCGAAGAAGCGCAACGTTTTAGCGAAGGTTTAGCAGCCGTTCGTGTCAAAAACCAATGGCTTTACGTGGATACAGATGGGCATATTGCCATTCCACCTCGATTCCTCGACTCTGTTGAGCCTTTCAAAAATGGTTTGTCTTGGATTGAAAAAAATAATATGTGGGCTTATATCAACCTCGAAGGACAGGTTGTTTGGCTCGAAGAAGATATTTGATAATGGTGAATGGTGAATAATTTAATGGTGAATTTTTCCGATTCACCATTAAATTATTCACCATTCACCATTGTTAGAGTTCTAAAAACCAAAACTATGAGCGAATTACTCTACCGTATTGCCCTCACCAAAGTACCAAAGGTGGGTGCCATCCATTCAAAAAATCTTATAGCCCATTGTGGCAGTGCTGAGGCTGTTTTCAAAACATCTAAAGCCCATCTGACCAAAATAAACGGCATTGGGGAAGGGATTGCCGATTATATTTTGACATCCAACGTCTTAAAATGGGCTGAAAAAGAGTTAGATTTTATCGAAAAAAACAAGGTGCGCGTCTTGTACCATACTGATGCCGACTATCCACGTCGTCTGTGCGCCAATGCCGATTGCCCAATGCTTTTGTACTACAAAGGCACTGCCGATTTGAATGCCCCACGCATTGTGAGTATCGTCGGTACACGCAAGCCGTCGTCGTATGGTATTCGGATGTGCGAAGAAATTGTTGATGGATTTTTGCCTTACAATGTTTTGATAATCAGTGGATTAGCTTATGGTATTGATGCGACAGCACATCGTCGGTGCTTGTCGGCAGCTATGCCAACGGTTGGTATTATGGGAACAGGATTGCAACGTATTTATCCCGAAGAGCACCGCAGTTTCGGCTTGAAAATGTGCGAAAATGGCGGTTTATTGACCGAATATCCCAGCGACCAAGACCCCGAACAAAAGCATTTTCCGATGCGCAATCGTATTATTGCGGGAATGAGCGATGCTGTAATTGTCGTCGAAACGGCGGCAAAAGGCGGTTCAATG
This sequence comes from Saprospiraceae bacterium, assembly GCA_043728625.1. Taxonomy (GTDB): domain Bacteria; phylum Bacteroidota; class Bacteroidia; order Chitinophagales; family Saprospiraceae; genus JAAFJT01. The sequence goes on from JAYTMI010000639.1 coordinate 3,817, forward strand.
ATTACAGCAAATATTGCACTTGACTACGGACGTGATGTGTTTGCTGTACCAGGTCGTGTGGGCGAACATCAAGCACAAGGTTGTAACAATCTTTTGCGTATGCGAAAAGCGAGTCTTATTGAGCAAGCACACAATGTTGCAGAACAATTAAGGTGGATTGATATGGATGCGGGAAAAATGCCCGTTCAAACACAGCTTTTCTTAGAACTATCTGATAATGAGCGATTTATTGTTGATATTTTAAGAAAATCTGAAACAAGCATACCCATTGACGCATTGAGTCTTGAAGCCAAAATGAACCCCAGTCAAATCGCTTCGTTGTTGTTGACGTTGGAATTTAAAGGGGTTGTTCAGGCGTTTCCAGGCAAACGGTTTGGGCTTGTTTAATGGTAAATAGGGAGACATACCAAGTTTGGGGAATTTTGAAAATTCCCCGAACTTCTTACGCCATAAAAAGTAAAATGCGTTAATTCGCAGCAAAAAAGATTATGAAATTATTAGGTCTTATTGGTTATCCGTTGGGTCATTCGTTTTCAAAACCTTATTTCAATACTAAATTCGCTGAAATGGGTCTTGCAGATGAATGGCAATATGAGTCATTTGCTATCGAAAATATGGGGAAATTGAGGGACATACTGAGGGGGCATCCAGAACTTGTGGGTTTGAACGTAACAATACCATACAAGCAAGCAGTCCTGCCTTTCATTGATACATTCGACGAATCGGCGGCTGAAATCGGTGCGGTCAATTGTATTGATATCCGAAATGGTCAATTAAAGGGTTATAATACAGATGCTTATGGATTTGAAAAATCTGTATTGGGTTTGCTCAATACACCCGATTTAGAAAGTTTACTCAACCTCAACTTAAAGGCATTGATTCTCGGTACGGGTGGTGCTTCAAAGGCGATTGCTTATGTATTAAAAAAATGGCATATCCCGTTTCACTATGTGTCGCGGACTCGCTCTGATACATCTTTGTGCTATGAAGACATTGATGCAGAAATTCTGACGACGCATCACCTCATTGTTAATACAACGCCGTTGGGCATGTTGCCAAATACTGAGGGGTATCCGCCGTTGCCTTACGAACACATTGGTAATCAACACTTTCTGTACGATTTGGTTTATAATCCCGCCATCACGCAATTTCTCAAACGCGGTTTGGACAAAGGTGCAAATGCTAAAAATGGCTTGGATATGCTTTATTTTCAAGCAGAAAGAGGGTGGGAAATATGGAATCAATAGTTATGGGTCGTGGGTATTGAGTCATGTGTCGTTGGTCTTTGTACTTAAAATCTTAAAATCTTTGTACTAATAAGCTATGGGAAAACACAACGAAACAGGTCAACAAGGCGAACAAGCCGCCGCCGATTTTTTAGAACAAAAAGGCTATCAAATCCTACAACGCAATTGGCGATACAAAAGGGCTGAACTCGACATCATAGCGATGGATAAACGAACAATGATATTTGTGGAAGTGAAAACACGGTCAGATTATACTTTTGGACGACCTGAAACAGCTGTGGATGGCAAAAAACAACGGCTCATGACCCAAGCGGCTATCGCTTATATGGCAGAAAGTGGGCATGATGGAGCGATTCGGTTCGATATTTTAAGCCTCATACTGAGGGGGGATAAATTTTATGTTGACCACTACGAAGATGCTTTTTTCCCGGGATTGGGCTGATATAAGTAGTGGACAATGGATAGTGGATAATTTTATAACTCATTAATAATCATGTCGTTGTATAAAATTAAAACAGTGATTATTTAAACTTACCTACTTACAGTGAACTACAAATTAACAAATTTGAGGTTTACGAATACACCAATAACCAATCCCTAATGACCAATAACCAACCCCTAAATCATATCAGGTCTATTGTCTTTATCTTCAGTATCTTTTTTGTGAAAACCAATAGGGCGACGGCTGCGGCATTTTTCGCGCCAATCATCGCGCCAGCGTTCGCGTTCTTCGGGTGTCATGCCTTGCCATTTTTCGTACATCTGTTTTTTTTGTTCCCAATGGTCTTTCCCTTCGCCCAAACTCGACATGCCAATGACTTTGAAACCACCCGTCAGTATGCGACCTAAAACAAACAATCCAAGGGCTTGCGAAAAGGTAATCACAGGCAAATTGAACAATTCAGGCATCAGCCAATTCCACAATGCCATGACGAATGTGCCAAAAAACACAATATAGAGCGCGACAATAGCCGCCATTTTTAGACCTTTTTTAAGCCAAAAATTGTCCATTTCTTTAAGATTTTTAGATTTTAGGTTTATTCAAACCCAAAACTCAAAACTAATTATTAACTAAGTCTTCGTAGATTGATTTTAAACGCTCACGTAGGAAAAGTACCGCATAACGCTTGCGAGAAAGCAGTGTATTGATTGTTACGCCCGTTTCAGCAGCAATTTCTTTAAAACTTTTATCTTCTAATTCATGCGCAATGAATACCTCCCGTTGTTCAGCGGGTAGTTCATCAAGGGCTTCTGTAAGGGCATCCATAATAGTTTCACGCATCATTTCGACATCGGCTGTGTGAATATTTGCTGCAGGCAGCAAATCATCAATGAGGTAAGGCTCATCATCTCCATTGCCGTTGTTGAACGAAAAAACATCTTCGAGCAGCAACGGTTTTTTCTTCCGATAGCGGTCAGTGATTTTGTTACGCGCCACGGTGAACAGCCACGAAGCAATTTTTTCGACAGGCTTCATGAGGCGGTACATTTCTGTAAACTCATAAAAAACGTCTTGCAAAATGTCTTCTGCATCGTCTTGACGCGGTATGCGTTGACGAATAAAAGCCAGTAGCCGTTGCCTTTCGCGCCGTACGGTCTCCTGTATTTGCTGGTTTTGCGAGTCAGCCAATTGTGATTCGATTGTTATTATTGCGTACTTCATCGTAGTTTCATTGACGAGAATCTGTGAAAAATATTTTAAATTAAACAAAAATTATGAAAAAGAGTTTGAAGACACAAATTTCACGAATAACACGAATTTTTTATTGGTCGAGATTTACCAAATTTTAAAAATTTGGTAAATCTTAGCCCCCCTCAGTATTTAGGAAATAAATCTATGTAATTGGTGTCAGTCAATTAAATTTGCAAAAAAACGAAAAACAACGTGGCGACTCAACAGAAACAACATTTTCACTCCATTGACCTTTTGCGCGGTTTGGCTGCGTTAACGGTCGCTTTCTACCATTATACTGACTTTTTCCTAGCGAAAACACACCCCCTCAGTATTTCTTTCCATCACGGCTACTTAGGTGTCGAAGCTTTTTTTGTGATTTCAGGTATGGTGATTCCATATTCGTTGTCGCTAAAAAATTACACCATTCGGCAATTTGGACAGCAGTTTGTAAGTCGCATCATCCGCATTGAACCTGCGTATTGGGCAAGCATCGTTTTGATGTTGATGAAAGATGCCAGCGTTTGGTTTGTCAAAGCCGATAAATGGATTGAGTTGGATTTTTACAATCTTTTTCTACATATTTTTCATGCCAATGCCATTATGCACGAGCCATGGTTGCGCGGTATTTACTGGACTTTGGCGATAGATTGGCAGTTTTACCTCGTTTTACTCATCTTTTTTGCTTTGTTCAATCGCCGTGAGTGGTGGATTCGCTACCCTATTTATGCCCTTTTTGCTTTCGGACATTGGTATTTTCCTTATGAATGGCTGCCGTATCATGTCGCTTCATTCGGTGCAGGTTATATTTTATTTCAATACTATCGTGGTTATATGGGTGAAAAAGAGTTAGCCATAATCCTGCCTGCCATGTTGCTGATGCACTATCGCGGCTTCGATATGAAACATTGTTTAGCCACTGCTATTCCTTGTGCTATTATACTTTTTATCAATAAAGAGTGGAATTGGTCAAAATTTATAGGCAAAACATCCTATTCTTTTTACTTAACGCACGTCGTTACAGGTTGGCTTTTGCTCGATGGCGCATCAGTTATTGATGGAGAAAATGGTTGGTTTATGGGTACAGCGGTGATTGTTGCGGTCGCTTTTAGTCTTCTTTTTTCAAAATACTTTTATGATTGGGTGGAAGAACCGACGATTCAGTGGGGGAAAAATTGGCAAAAATGGGTGAAAAGGAATAATTGAATAATAAAGACTAAAGTTTGTAATTTATTGAAAATCAATATTTTGTTAGAAAATTCGGGATGTCTCATGTTGATTAATCGCTTTCAGGTACAGGCAAACCTAATTTTGCCAAGGGTATAAACTCAAAAAAATAATGACAACCCACACTGTGAATGTATTTCAAAACATCTTTGTATTCAGGTTTTCTAAACCAATCGTTCAACAAATACATGTATTCTACTTCGATATTGGCTTTGGACATCAACTTTTGGTATTGTTTCCGCTTAAAATCGCATGTTTGCAGTTTTTCATCAACGGAACCTGATACTTGTTGAAATTTACATTCAATAATAAACAAGGTATTTGCAATGGGTACAAAAATACCGTCGTCGGGCAGCAATTGTTTCGAGATGATTTTTTTCCAATTAATGCCTAAGTCTGCAAGAAAATTATAGAAGCTGTGTTTTTTGAAGATTCTGCCTACGATTTCATGGTCGAAAAAGACTTTATCATCAAAAATAGTATATCCTTTTTGACCTGCTAAAAACTCCGACAAATCGGTTTGTCCTTCAAATGCTAAACCTGTTTTCGTATTTGCACCACCTTTTCCTTGAAAAATCATATCGTTAACAGCCTGTTAGGGTAATTGGTTATTAAAAGTTCGCTTAACTCTCCTCTTTTTTCAGGATTTGAATTGATACTCCTTTTGGCTTTAACCCTTGCAATTTCAAATTCGGCATAGATGTCGTCGAAAAAATTATCGTTGGCGTTTACATTTTTCACATCTGAATTGCTTAACATCCATTTATGACCCAACGCATCTAATTTTGAACAAAAATTTCTCAATCTTATTTGTTCATCATCATTAAAAACATCTGCTGAATAGGAATTAAAATTCGAGGTTTGGGTAAGGGCTTTGTAGGGTGGGTCAAAGTAGAAAAAACTATTTTCATCGGCTTTGTACAATGTTTTTTCATAGTCGCCACAAAGGATTTCCACTTTTTGCAATGCTTGATGCACCGCTAATATATTTGGCTCATTGCAAATCATGGGTTTGATATAAGAACCCATAGGCACATTAAACCCATTGCTTTTATTGACCCTGTATAAACCATTGAAACACGTACGGTTTAAAAATATAAATAAAGCCGCTTGTGTACTTTTTTCTGTATTTCGGGTATTAAACAACTCTCTTTTTTGGTAGTAATAATTGCTTTTTTCTTCTTCTCTATTACCCAAAGCATAATATTCATTTTGAATATATTGAAGGACAGAAATGAGTTCATGAGGCTTTGATGCAATGGTTTTGTAGGTATTTATCAAGTCCTCATTGATGTCATTGATGACGGCTCTTTCGATATTAGGAAAATGATCCAGCATCCAAAACAGCACTGCACCACTGCCGACAAATGGTTCGATATAAGTAAATTTGTTGTGCGTTACTTGCGGCAATGATTTTTTTATGTCGTTGATGAGTTGCGTTTTGCCACCCGCCCATTTTAAAAATGGTTTGGCAGCTTTTTTTGTACTTTTTTCTATTTTTCTTTTACTTTTTTGTTCATACGATTGACTAACGCTCAAAGTGTGTTCAACTTGGCGATGGGCTGTATCGGGCTTATTTGTTAGAATTATGTCGAAAACATCCATGTGTCAATACTAATTGTTTAATAAAAGCGCAATGTACAAAAAACTCAAAAGTTTACACAAAAAACAGCCATTCTCGCATCGAAGTTTGAGAACGGCTGTTCTTTATTGGCGTAGCACACCCCTCAGTATTTTATTCAAAAATTACTTATCGTCACCGAAAAAAGCGATGATTTTATCAGCCAATTCCAAACCGATATTCGCTTGTGCTTCCATAGTTGCTGCACCAATATGTGGCGAAACAGAAATACGTGGGTGGTTGAGTAAATCAGCACGTGGATTCGGCTCGTTTTTGAAAGCATCGAGACCAGCACCACCGATTTTACCACTTTCTAAAGCTGCGAGTAACGCATCTTCATCAACAACGCCACCACGTGCGCAATTGATAATGATAGCACCGTCTTTCATCATCGCCATTTCGTCTGCACCGATGAGCGGCTTGCCGAGAGCTGGTGTGTGAAGGCTGATAAAGTCAGCTTTTTTCAACACCTCTGCCAAAGGATATGAGCTTAGGTGAATACTCAATTTCACGTCTTTTGAGTTGTATAAACCAATCGTCAAATCAGTTTCTTTGATAAACGGGTCGCTGACCAAGACGTTCATGCCCATAGCGAGTGCGATACGTGCCAACTCCTGCCCGATGCGTCCGAAACCAACGATACCTAAAGTTTTACCTTTAAGTTGAATGCCTTCTGCATAAGCAGATTTGAGTTTTTTGAAATCGCTTGTCGCCATTTCACGGTTTGAACGGTGCAAAAAGCGAGCAAGGATAAAAATGTGCCCCATTGCCAATTCCGCAACCGATTGAGACGATGCCGCAGGGGTTGTGATGATTTCGATGCCTCTTGAACGGGCATATTCCACATCAATATTGTCGGTACCGACACCACCACGTGCGATGATTTTAAGGTTTGGACAAGCGTCAATGAGTTCTTTACGCACCTGTGTTGCCGAACGGACGATGATAACATCGTAATTGGGCAACTCTTTAATCAGTTCCTCTTGAGGTACTTTTGTCGTGCTGACTTCGTAACCTGCATCTTCGAGGATTAATTTACCGTCGGCTTCGATGCCGTCGTTTACAAGAATCTTTACCATAATAAGTCGTATTGTGATTTACGTAGAATATAATGTGATAAAAAATTGGCGGATTGGTGTTTGGTTATTAGTTATTGGAAATTGGTTATACGTCCTCACGGACAACCAATTTCCAATAACTAATAACCAATTCTCCAAAAACGGTGCAAATGTACGTCAATACCTATTTCTTTTATACAAAATCCTAAAAGTTGTTTATCAAAAAGTCGTCATAAACAAGTGCAAAGTTATTTTTTCAAAAAAAATCAATATACAAGCAGCGAAAAACGACTACACTGGCTCTTCCTATTATAACGATTATTAAAAGAAATTAAATGTGAAATAATTTTGTAGAAAGGTCTTAAAAAAACCCATAGATTTGTGGGCTACAAACAAACTATACCCAATATGAGCAGACCTGCCTAATATTTTTTCATGAACGTCTATCTCCCGACTTTCCATTGATTTTTTTTTCATGAATACCCCTCAGTATAGACA
>JAYTMI010000640.1:0-7357 GCA_043728625.1 Saprospiraceae bacterium
TAATATGAGTTATGAGTTAAAAGCAACGCCCGAAGACCGCACCAAATTCACGTCTTTATTTCTCGGAAATGGTATGGAAATGACCGTTCCCGAAATGCCCAAATTAAAATATTTTGAAGGCATGAAAATGATGAACGCTATGATGAATATTAATGGCAATATGATGGATATGGGCATGAATATGTCGGCGCAAAAAATGGATATGAACAGTGTGATGTATCCTGAAATTACGGGTAACAAAATGCCCGGTATGCCCGGTATGAAAGGCATGAAAGGCATGAAAGGAATGAAAGGAATGAAAGGAATGAATCACGACAATACGAAAGGCATGAATCACAGCAATACGGAAGGAATGAAAATGGATACAATGAAAATGAAAGATAACGATGTGAAAGATAAGGGAATGGGCAAAATGGCGGGTACGGGTATGAATCACGGAAATAAAGCGATGAAAAGTACCCCCTCAGTATCAAGAGATATAACAACATTAAATTATGCGATGTTGCGCTCAACTCAAAAAACGACTTTGCCCAATGCGCCAACTAAAGAAATTCGGTTTGAATTAACGGGCAATATGAACCGTTACGTTTGGACGATGGACAATAAATCAATTTCAGAAACGGATAAAATATTGATAAAACAAGGTGAAAACGTTCGAATTATCCTGTACAATGGTTCAATGATGCGGCATCCGATGCACTTACACGGACATTTTTTCCGCGTTTTGAACGGACAAGGCGACTACGCACCGCTTAAACACAGCTTAGATATAATGCCGATGGAAACGGATACAATGGAATTTGCAGCAACCGAATCGGGTGATTGGTTTTTTCATTGCCACATTTTATACCACATGGCGGCGGGCATGGGCAGGATATTTAGTTACGAAAATTCACCGCCAAATCCCGAAGTTCCCGATGCTAAAGCGGCAATGCACATCATGCACAAAGCGCACAATCCGTATTACACAATGGCTAAAATCGGTTTGGAAAGCAATGGCAGCGATGGTCTTTTAAATCACAGCAACGCCCGTTGGATTTTTCAAACGCTGTGGCATTTGGGTTTAAATGACCGAAGAGGTTATGAAAGTGAGACAACTTTTGGCAGATATATTGGCAAAATGCAATGGCTATTGCCTTACGTTGGCTTTGATTATCATTTTAAACAATTCAATCCTACGGAAGATAAAAACATATTCGGTAGTGAAGATACCAATATGTTCGGACAAAAAAGCAATAAAAGCAACCGAAAAGCAGCCGTTTTGGGCATCGCTTACACGTTGCCCCTATTTTTAGTTGCCGATGCAAGGGTAGATAGTGATGGTAAATTTCGTTTTCAATTGGGCAGAGAAGATATAGCTTTGACAAACCGCTTGCGGCTGAATTTTATGCTCAATACAGACAGAGAATATATGCTTGGTGGACGCTATATTTTGACAAAATACTTATCTTTATCCAGTCATTATGACAGTGATATGGGTTTTGGTGGCGGTTTAACTATAATTTATTAACAACAACGACCCCCTCAGTATTATTAAACCAAACATAGTTATGAGCTTATGCCCGATTTTATACAACAAGCTGGTTTCAAAGACGTAACGGTCAGTCAGTCAATTAATACAGGTTTTTACAAAAAGCAAACAAGCGACATTAGCGAGGCACGCCAATGAAGAATTTAAGAATCTTGAAAGGTTAATAAAATAAAACATACAACTGATTACCGAAACATATCATCTGTTAAAAAAAGGACTTCACCTTGACAATGACGCGATTTATGCGGTTTTTAAACAATGGAACGCTGGCAGATTGCAGTCTTTTTTGATGGAAGTCACCCGCGATATTTTTGCATTTAAAAACCCAAAAGCAGAGCATTTGTTGCTCGATGATATTAAAGACGAAGCAAAATCAAAAGGGACAGGCAAGTGGACTTCACAAATTGCGATGGATTTGCAATTGCCCATTCCTGCCATTGATACGGCTGTTTCGATGCGGGATTTGTCAAAATATAAGGCATTGAGAACACAACTTGCCGTCCTGTACGATGACAAAAAAGCCAATATGCCTTTGACCGACAAGACCAACGACTACCTAACAAAACTCGAACAGGCGTTTTATTTCTCGATGGTGACGACCTACGCACAAGGTGCTGAAACCGATTGATATGGTCTTTAATTACGATGAAGCTGCTATCAAACAAACACCCGAAGCATACGAAACACTCCTGTTGGAAATAATGACCCATGACGCCACTTTATTTATGCGTGGTGACCAAGTGGAAGCCGCTTGGGAATTGGTGATGCCGATATTAGACGCGTGGCAATCCGAAAAAAGGGACAATTTCCCGAATTATGCTGCCAACTCAACGGGACCAGATGCCGCAGAAACACTAATGGCAAATGATGGCTTCCATTGGTTTTCGCTCCCGATTAATCATAAAAAATAGTTTAGATGAATATCAATATTTTTAAAAATCAGCACGAATTATTAAAATCCACTGCTTTGTACTTTATAAAAATCGCTCATGAGTCAATCGCTGAAAAGGGTACATTCAATGTGGCTTTGGCAGGCGGCAACTCGCCCAAAAAGCTGTATGAACTGTTATCCACTGATGAATACAAAAATCAAGTGGATTGGCGTAATGTCTATTTTTTCTTCGGTGACGAACGTTGTGTTCCCGCCGACGACCCGCAAAGCAATGCCCGCATGGTTCAGGAGTCCTTGTTCAGTCCACTGAAAATTGCTGAATCACAAATTTTTAAAACTGATACAACATTATCACCTTTTGAAGCCGCAAAAAAATACCATAAAACGATGCTGGCTCATTTCAATCAGCAGCCCATTCGTTTTGATTTGACGCTATTGGGCTTAGGTGACAATGCACACACGGCTTCTTTATTTCCATTCAGTTCGGTGTTGGACGAAACCTCTGCAAGCGTACAAGCCGTGTTTCTGAAAGACCAAAACAGTTCCCGAATTACAATGACCGCCCCGTTGATTAATCAGTCAAAACATATTGCCTTCCTCGTTTATGGACTGGAAAAAGCGGAAGCTGTGTATCATGTTTTGATAGACGACCGAAATACAGAAAAATTCCCTGCTCAATTAGTGAAGTCCCCAACAGGCGAAATGCAGTGGTTTTTAGATGAGGCGGCGGCATCGCTTTTAGAGCGTTGATTTATAAAAAGCCGATTTTTGGATTAGTGACTATTTCAAGTGGTTTTTTACTTTTTTTGATAAGTCGAAAACGAAAAATTTAATAAATGAAAAACGAAAAATTTATCCCTGCACTTGGTTACGATTTTTTGACTGCTTATTACGATTTGACTATAAAACTAACCATGCCTGAAAAAAAGTTTAGGCGTTTGTTGGTTAATGAAGTCAATCCACTTTTGAAAACGTAAGGGTTAAACAGTCAATTAATACCGCAATTGGTACATTTTCTTATTTCTTCTCCAAAACGAATTGTAAATTTGCATTTCAATAAAAAACAGTAAAAAATGACTGCAATAGAAAATAAAAAAGACTTGATACTGAGGGGTATGCCCGACACTGCACGCGTCTGGATTTATCAATCAACACGACCTTTTACAGATACAGAAACGGTTGTTTTGACCAGCCAAATCAATGGTTTTGTCGGCGAATGGACAGCACATCGCAAAACGCTTTTGGCAGTAGGTGCTGTTTTTTACAATCAATTCATCGTCCTTTCCGTTGATGAATCGCTGAATGACGCAAGCGGTTGCTCGATTGATGCCTCGGTTTATTTTATAAAAGACATTGAAAATCAATACAATGTGCAATTGTTTGAACGTATGAACTTTGCTTATTTAGATGGTGAAACGGTCAAAACAGTGCCCTCAACTGCTTTTTCTCCGCTTTATACTGAGGGGTCTATTTCTGACAATACTTTGGTATTTGATAATTTGGTGAATACAGTTGGCGCACTGAAAACGGCTTGGTTAAAGCCTTTGAAAACGAGTTGGCATCGTCGTTTTGTTTAATTAAAAAGTAAAAACCCTTGATTTATGGTCAGACTTGCTGTTTCAGAAGACTTTGATTTCATCTACACCCTATATTTTCATCCTGACATTAACCCTTATTTATTGTATGAAATGAAGGCTTTTTACGTATCGAACTCAGTGCTGCAACGATAAATGAAAAAGCCATTCATCTTTACGAAAAAGTTGGTTTTCAGAAAGAAGGCATTTTGCGCCGTTATACGCATTTGAAAAGTAAAAACGAATTTCTCGATGAAGTTTTGATGTCTTTTTTGATATAAGAATTCTAAGTTTGCCCCCCTCAGTAAAAAACGCCTAAAACGAGTGGACACTCGGATTAGGCGTTTTTTATTTTCAGATATTAAATCGCTTAAACTATTCTAAGATGATAAGTTGATTCGGAATAATGACTTCATTCGCAGCAAGATTGTTGAGTTTACGAATGTCATCCATTGATTTACCATAGTTTTTAGCGATTGTATAAAGCGTTTCAGAGGACTGAACGACATGGTATTTGCGATTTGTTCCTTTAGCAACGATACCATTTGTCGTCGTTTTTGAGCCGACATAGTTGTAACCTGAAGGAATATCACTCCGAACGGGTTCTGATTTCAAAGTCAAAGAGTGGTCTTCACCTTGGCTGATATTGCAATTGCAATTTTCAGTACGCACAACTTGACCGATTGCAAGGACTTCATTGTCCGTTAAATAGTTGATTTTACGGAAATCGGTTTCGGTCATACCATATTGTTTTGCCAATTGTGCAGCTGTTTCACCATTTAAAACAACATGTAAACCGGCACCTTCTTTAACGTAAACCGTTGATGTTGTAGCAGTTTGAGCTGTCGCTGTTTTAGGTTTTACAACCACATCATACTGTTTAGGTATGTCAGCAGACTTTGTAGTTACAGCCGATTTGGGTGCTGCCACTAAAAGTTTTTGGCATGGCTTAATAAGATCCGTTGACAACTTATTCCACGACTTCAGTTGTGCATAAGAAACTTTGTATTTTCGAGCAATGGCATAAAGGTTTTCACCATGTAACACAACGTGCTCCCCATCGGTATAAGGCACTTCACACTCAATTACCTTAGTAATAGCAGGCGTTTCAACCTTCTTGGGTGTGACTTTAACGACCGTATTGTAGCTCATAGGCACATCGTTTGTACGAGCCACTTCCATACTTGGTTTTTCAACAGTTTCAACAACTGGAGCTGAAATTTTCAATATACCACAAGGGTATAACAAATCGCTACTCATATTATTCCACTCACGTAAACTATTGATACTCAAGCCATAATGTCTTGAAATGCTGTATAGATTTTCACCGCTTTGAACAACATGTTCGCCCGACAAAGCCGTAACGCTGCACTCCACCTTAGCTGGCACAGGTTTTTCTGTTTGAATAACGGCTTGTGGAACATTTACAACTGTATTATAACTTGGCGGTACATCCAATCGTGTTTCACCAAAATGATCACTTTTAGTGATATTGGTATTTTCAACAACTGTTTTACTTCTCACATAAACCTCACCCACATCACCTGTTTCAACTGGAATATAGGGTTTTACAACCGCATACGATTCAGGTATAGGTTCTGCTTGAATTGGTGCTGGAGAAGCACCACCGCCAAGATAAGAGCAAACGTCTTTGCCATTGATAGCTACCAGTTCGTAAGTCGGGCAAGCTTCTGCGTTTTCGCGTATAATACCTAAGCCCGGCAGAACCGTAACAGTCGTCTCATACTTATTGGTTTCGTTTGGAAATACTTTAAATGTTTGAGCTGTCGTATTACAAGCCTGTAATTCACCGACATAAAAAACATTGGAGGGATTAGATAAACCTCTGGTATTCATACTCAAATTGTTGCCCAATGCCTGTTTTAAATCAGCACTAAAATCGTAGTTAGACGTAATAACAGTAAGGACTCTATCAAAATTTGAGATATAAACGCCAGAGCCAATGGCTTGAACAGCCCATCCGCTGTCTAATTTTTTGCAGATAAATACTTTTCTATTGCCAGAGTTGATACCCATCACAAAATTTGGGTCTATGTTGGCATTTTGCCAAGAGACTATATTGGGCGGCTCTTGCTTATGAATTACAGGGCTTTCGATGCCAATATCGAGAAAAATTTGCTCACCTGCATTCTTAACTAAGCGGTAAGAAGTGTAGAGAGCCACGCTATTCGTCCCCAAAAATTGGTGATCGAGCCTATCCATGGTGTTGGCATCATAGAGGATATAGGTGTAAGCTTGCGCGGATAAATTGTGGAGACCGAGTGTCAATAAGACAACAAGAGTCGAGAGAAATGCTGTTTTTCTCATGATGAGTGGATTTAAGAATGGATAATTATAGCGTTCCGTCCGAATTTGTTTTTAGAGCGATGCGAACGGTTTTGATTTAAAATTTAAGATTCAATCTAAATTAAAACACGAAAATAAAGGATTTTTTTGAATTTCAAAACAATGATTTGTAATATTCAAGATATTCGTTGAATAAGGAAGAACTAAACACCTAATTTTTTGAGAAACTCCAATGAAAATTAGAAAACGATAAAAACGATAAAAACTATACGCGACAAACTTATCTTTGCTCGAAATCAAGCAATTTATGAAAAAACTCTTTCTTCAGATAGCTGAAAGCATTCCCAATTATGCCCGTTACCTCGTTGCGGCGACGACTTTATTGGCTTTAACGCCTTTGTTTCCAACCAATGCGACGTTCAAATTCCGTTTTGGTTTGGGGCAAACATGGCTTTATGACGATTTGGTTGCTAATTTTGATTTTGCCATTTTGAAAACGTCTGATGAAGTAGCAAAAGAAAAAGCGGATATGGAGCGTGAGTTTTCACCTTATTATGAAATTGATTTAGATGTCATAAAACAACAGAAAAAACAATTTGAAGAAAATTTTTACAGCCAGTTAAGCCGTAGTCGCAATCAATTTCCAGATGTTGTCCGCAATACTGAGGGGTATCTTTCTTATGGAAATAGGATGTTAGAAAAATTGCTGAGTCGAGGGATTTTGAAACCAGATACATTTTTACAAAATCGTGATAAAGAATTTGTCATCAATATACTGAGGGGGAACACGTCTGAAAAACAAACTGTCCAAAATCTTTTGACATCGGAAAATGCCCGCAGTTGGTTGACTGATTCGCTGCTGCTTAGCCGTTTGAGTGAACCTGAATTTTTGCTGCCTTTACTCGAACCATTGTTAATTCCTAATCTGGCTTTTAATGTTGAGAAAACACAAGCCTTCAAACAACAAGAACTCGATAAAATCACAACAGCGCGGGGCATGGTAAAAAGTGGCGAATTGATTGTGCCAAAAGGCGGTATCATCACGCAAAGTGT
>JAYTMI010000641.1:0-2389 GCA_043728625.1 Saprospiraceae bacterium
TTTTCAACACCTATAAAGTAATGGAAAATCACCCCAGCAATTACAAAAATCCAGACCGCATCGTTTCATTAATCATGGAAACGGTCTATTATTCGACACAATTAAAAGGCAAGTCTGATGATGAAATTATGGGCTTATTTCTGCCGATAACACGAAAATTGATAACAAAAGGTTATACAAGAAAAGAAATTGAGGTGGCTTATAATTTCATAGAAGCATACATAAAATTTGGAAATAACGAAAGTTATCTTATCTTTGAAGGAAAAATAGATGATATGTTAGATTATGAATCAACACCAGAAATTGTCGCTGATTTTTTCGATACAGAAAAAAAAATGCGCCGACTGCGAGAAGCTGAAGCTATAGCAGAAAAAAATGCAGAACGTGAGCGTCGAGAAAAAGAACGTGAGCGTCAAGAAAAAGAGTTCAGTATTCTTTTACTTCTAAAACAGAATATGAGTGCAGAAATAATTGCTAAAGCACTCAATGTACCTGTTGAAAACATTCTTCAAATTCAAGAAAAATATAAAGACAACAATCCAATTGATGAAATCTTGAAGAATTAATATTGCGCTTTTATTGTTACGTCAATATAAACGGCTCTTATGCACACCCGCATAAGAGCCGTTTCTCTTTCCACTTGCGTTTTTTATAACATGCTAAAACTAAACAAAACAGCGTATTTTGCTTCGCAAAACGTTAAAAAAGATGCCCCATAATAAAAGGTGCTTTACCTTTGTTAGGAAATCCTCCCATTTCAACTATTAAACTTTAAAACAAACTTATAACAATGAACTTCACTAAACCTTCTCTTTGGGTGCGCTTTATGCTACCCCTCAGTATTTTGCTGATTTTTGTTACGTCTTTAATGGGTCAAACGGATCCATGTGCAACAGACGTTACGCCGCCCGTTTTTGCTAATTGCCCAGCCAATATTACCTTGGCAACAACTACCACTACCGCTGTTGCAAATTGGACACAACCAACTGCAACGGATAATTGCAGTACCCCCTCAGTATCAAGTAATTACAATGCAGGTTTTGCTTTTCCAGCTGGCACAACTACGGTAACTTATACGGCTTCAGATGCCAAAAACAATAGAGCAGTTTGTCGTTTCAATGTGTATGTTGTACCGATAAATAACTCATGTCGCCAAAGCGATTCACTACAATTGGTTAGTTTGTACAATGCTACTAACGGTGCTAATTGGACATATAAATGGAATTTGAATACACCTATACATACATGGTATGGCGTTTATTTCAATGCCGATGGTTGTGTAAATGCAATAGCATTGACTTTAAATAACTTATCTGGGACAATACCTAATCTTAATTTGCCAAATTTAGAGAATCTATTTTTGGGAGGCAACCAATTGATAGGTAATATACCCAATTTTAATTTACCTAAATTAATACGTCTTAATTTTCAAGAGAATCAACTAAATGGATCAATACCCAATTTTAATTTACCAAATTTAGAAGAACTTGGACTCAACAAAAACCAGTTGTCAGGAACAATACCCAATTTTAATTTTCCTAAAATAAGAGTACTTTCATTAGCTTTGAATCAATTGAGTGGAAATTTACCAGATCTTAATTTTCCAAATATAAATGCACTGTATCTTAGTTATAATTTATTTAGTGGCTGTATTCCAGCATCTTTTAAATCATTTTGTGGAAAAATAGTGGATATTAGCAATAATCCAAACCTTGCGACACAAGACTTTAATGCTTTTTGCGGCAGTAATGCTGGAGCTTGCCCTCCGCCTGCGACAGCTAATTGCACCTCAAAATCAAACGCCCCTTGGAGCGAATGGATTGCCAACGTCACACTCGCCAATCTCAACAATGCTTCTGAAAAAACACGCAGTGACCGCTATGCCGTCGGTTATTCCGATTGGACAGATAAAGCAGCAACTCTGACCAAAGGTCAAAGCTACCCCCTCAGTATAACGCCCGGATTGAGTTGGTCGGGCTATCAAACCAACCTCTTTTTCCGTTCGTGGATTGACTTCAACAACAATGGCATTTTTGAAGATACAGAAAAAGTATTGGAACAAAACAATGGTAATCAATCCGTTACACAAAGTATAACGATTCCAACGACAGCCGTAACAGGCACTGTCCGTATGCGTGTGAGCATGAAAAAAGATGCTTTCCCAACCGTTTGTGAGACCTTCGCAGCAGGGGAAGTAGAGGATTATATGGTAGTAGTTCAAAGCGCATCAACTGGGAGTTGTACCCCCTCAGTACCGACGAAATTATATGCGAAAGACATCAATGCTACAACAGCAAAACTCATTTGGTCAAAGGTCAATAATGCCTTGGAGTATGAATATCAAATGCTCTATGACGATACGAGCCAACCAAATGGCGGTGCGCTTATT
>JAYTMI010000642.1:0-2759 GCA_043728625.1 Saprospiraceae bacterium
TGATTGGTTGTCCAATAGAAAAAATGGAGGATAATTAGCCCTGTAAAAATGCCACCCCAAGGTAATTTAGGATGATTGGAAGGCAGGTATAAATGCATTTTTTGAGCATCGGGTGCCATGCTTCTATCCAATGTCAGAAGCCCCGACAAACCTTTTATTTCAGGTTGGCAATACATCAAAATACCCATCAGGACAATTGAAAAAATCATTAAAATCGTGAGGATATTATCAGCAATAACTACCGATTCCATACCACCGACAACTGTAAACAAGCAAGTTATCACTGCAATTATCAAAATGCCGCCTAAATATGACACCTCAAAACCGCTGCCTTGAAACAAAATACCGAGTGTACGGCTGCCAATATAAAACCCTGCAATCAATTGAATCATGATAAATGTTATCATGATAATCGTATAAGCCAAGCGGGCATTTGCACTGTAGCGATTTTCAAAAAATTGAGACAATGTAAATACCTCTCTTTTTCGATAAATGGGGATAAAAATATATGCCAGCATTAAAATGGCCGGCACTGCCAACACTTCATAATGGCTTTGGGCAAATCCGATTGAATAGCCAATGCCCATCATGCCGATGATTTGCTGCGCATGTATATTGGTGCCGAATATAGACCCCGCTACGGAATACCATTTCAGCGACCGGCCCGCCATGAAATATTCCTCAGAGTCTTTCTTATGAAAACTCGAATACATACTTGCCACTAATAAAAAAACGAGCAAGCTGATAACGACGATGATATCAACGGTCTGTAATGTACTTAACATAAGTAATGGGTAATGGGTAATAAGTAATGGGTAATAATTATTGCGTTGAATTCTTTTCTAAACGGTATTTATATGTCGTCATGACTTTCACAATTTCTTCTACTTCTTGTTGAATATTTAAAATTTCTGCTATCTTTATCAAATCACTTTCTACTAATATTTCAAGCCAAAATTGTGTTTCATCGGCTTCTTCTACAACGACACATAATTTTGCATAGCGTTCACGATCAGAACGTGCTCTGCAAACAGCCCGATAATTAGCTGCTACTGATGTACTACTCCTTATCAATTGCTTACCAATGATTCTTATTTCATCTGTTTTTTTCCAACTACTGAATGCTTTAATAATTGCAATAGCCAGTTTTTTAGTTCGGTTTCGGAATTGCTCATTCCAAGATGTTTCGCTCATAGTTATGTTTTTTGAGGAGTGGGCATTACCTAAAATGGGTTAAAAACGCATCAGTATTGCCTAAATTTTGTTTATTAATGAAATTATCATACATCAAAAGTTGAACAGTTACTACGGTAATAAGTAAAAAAGGTTGAACATAGTTTATTTTCTGAAAAGGTAGAGGATTGTTGCCTTTTAAGTCAAAAAGTTCTTTGATAATTGAAAAAGTCGGTTCAATAGATGGTTTTCTTTTTTTGTAGAGCCAGCCAGCTTGGGTGGTTTTTACTAAATCGTTATAAATCCTTTTGAACCAATCTCTGGAATTGAGAGATACATTTTCAAAAACATGAGGTGTTTGTACTAAAATTTTCCACTTTTGATATACTTTTTGGATACTTCTAAGAGCGAAATAGCCTTTATCGCCTACAACCATACCAATATATTGGCTCAAAGGTTCAATTAAAGTGTCTAACAATGTATGGTCTTTAACACAAGCGGTTGTAACACAAGCATTGATAGGAAAGCGAAAACGATTACAAATGATATGGACGCCATAGCCAAATCGCCATTTATGATAGGCTGATTTAGCCCACGAAGCATCTGTATCAATACTTTTATGGGGTATTCGCCCTGTTTTCATATCTTTTGTATGCCAAATGCCACCCAATGCTTTAATAACACTTTTGTCAACAAAAGCGAAGGAAAAACCGAATGTTGAAAAATCTAATTCTTTACATTGTGTAGCAATCTGCGGCATTAAAAAATGTAAAACAGGCGATATGCCTAAAAAACGCCGCCTTATTGTTTTGCGAGAAGGTGGTTTTGGAAAACCAAACTTCTCAAAATGGACTTTAGCGTATTTTTCCATCGTTTTAAATGCATGAATGCGTTTGTACATAACAACCATAAAAAACAAGACGAAAGAAGCCTTCGAATAGGTTTCCGGTTTGCCGCCTTTAGGATTTTTTGATGCAGTAGCAAATATATTATTCAAAAAAACTAAGAAA
This sequence comes from Saprospiraceae bacterium, assembly GCA_043728625.1. Lineage (GTDB taxonomy): Bacteria > Bacteroidota > Bacteroidia > Chitinophagales > Saprospiraceae > JAAFJT01. Next base: position 2,184 of record JAYTMI010000642.1, read on the forward strand.
TTCTCTAATTTTGTGGACATTTTTAAATTCTTGAAGCGTTTAAAAGTTCCAAAGTTAAAAATAGGACTTTAAACGCTTTTTTTAGTTATGCCCACTCCTCATTTATTAATTGTTGTTTATCAAACGATAAAATCGCTTCTTGCAAACCAAAACCAAACATTCTATCAACGCCCGCTTTTTCAAAATAAGCAAAACCGTAATCTTTCCAATCTGCTTGTTCAGCAACAATTTTTATTTTAGGGTTAATTTTCTTTAGTTGAGTAATTAAAGGCAACCAAAAATCTGCAAAAAGATTGGTCAGTTGGGGTTTCTCATCTAAATTATCCATAGCATGGTCAAGTCTAAAACCGTCCACCCCGTCGTCGAATTTACCGTCTTTGTTAGGGTCAATGAATGAAGAAAATAATTGGACATTGTAATCCAAAACTTTTTTACTTTTCAAATTGACTGTTGTAGTCTTTATCTTGGTGCCATCATAACTTGATACTTCTCTAAGCCCAAATATCATTGTAGCGGGTATTTTATGTTCCGCATCATCGAACAGAATGTAGTCACTGTAAGGGGATTGGAGGTTAC